>CAIYJU010000210.1 GCA_903926565.1 uncultured Bacteroidales bacterium | reverse complement strand
TGAACAAGGGCTTAAAGAGAAGGAGATTCCGATGGAGACCTTCTTCCATAAAATTGTGATGGTACGTGATCGCCTGCGTGTGCTTGAACAGAAACTCAATGCCAGTGAACTGACTGATCAGGAAAAGGTTGATATGCAGCAGTATATCACACGTGTTTATGGAAGCCTGACAACCTTCAATGTGTTGTTTAAGAATAAAGACGACCAATTCGCCGGAGAAAAAGGATCCTCCTGACTCCCTGTTATTCCCAGAACCGCTGAAGCTCCTCCAGCGATTCCCGCTCCTTTAACATCTGAAACCGGTCACCCTGGTAACCGAGAACCCTCGGCGTTTGCCTGCTGTTATACCTTGACCACATGCTGAAGGTATAACCACCGGTATCATGAATTGCTATAAAATCACCCTCTTCAATCTCAGGAAGCAAAACACCTTTGGCGACAAAATCACCTGAGAAACACAACGGGCCGGCCAGGTTGTAAGGTAACGTATCAACACCATGTTTCAGATTGCCATTCCTGTCAAATACAGTATATTCATGCTGCCAGTCGCGTGGGTTTAAACACTCTCTGACAAACAAGTCCGCACCTACATGAATCATGGCAGTTTTAATTGAAGGGTCGTGTTTTACATATTCAACCCGTGATACCGTCCAGCCTGAATTGGTATAACTCCAGCGGCCGAATTCCGTGATCAGTTGAAATTCTTCAGGATCGAAGAGTTTCGGAGCCCGGTTAAGAATGCTTTTAACATACTCTTCCATTGAAGGCGGTGTTGTTTCGGATTTGTAAGAGATGGGGAGTCCTCCCCCGATATCAAAAACATTGATTAACGGGATTCCGGTTTTCTTTCTTTTTTCATTCATTTCAAGCACGAAATCGTACAGAACACCAATCCCTTCAGTCAACAGACTGACATCACAACCCTGGGAACCAACATGCAGGTGCACTCCGGTTAGCCATGGATAAGTGATGCAGGCATGTTCCAACTCCTTTCTCTGGTATTTGATGGGAATTCCAAATTTTGAATAATCTCCTGCCACACTTGATTCGAGGATCGTACCCAAACCTATTTGGGGGTTGATTCTGAGTCCGACAGACCCCGTCAGGGTGGAGGACCCCGTCAGGGTCAGTTCTGAAACCCGTTCAAGTTCCGAAAGATTGTCAATATTGAGATGCACACCCGCACCAAGCGCAAACACCAGGTCTGCCCTGGTTTTAACCGGCGAATCAAAAACTACCTGGTTGGGCCGGTAACCCGCTTTCAATGCCATGTTCACTTCTCCGGCCGAGGCTGCCTCCACGCCTGTATTGCGCGCTATGGTCCTGACGAATTCCATGATCCTGGCCAGCGGATTCGCCTTAATTGCCAGGCCATGCAGGGTGTTTTGAGGAAAATTGGCGGCAAGATTGCTGATCCGGGCTGCCAGGAACGCAAGATCATAAAAAATTACCGCGGTATCTTCATTGCGTATCAGCCCCTGGAAAAGTGCTGACTGAAGCGCCTTTTCGATGGAAAATTTGTTAAGGTTTTGTTGAATCATGATGGCAATTTCGTCACATCCCGGGTTTCACTCTTTGATCAACCCCTTCTCAATGGCAATCTGCTGCAGCTTTGACAGCGCCACCTTCCCGCCGGTACCAAGGCTGAGTGTGTTCTCGTTGACATACATGCGGATGTGCTTCTGTATCACAAGTTCATCCATCTCCTGGGCATGTTGCCTGACAAACGGCATTGCTTCTGAAGGATGTTTAAGTGCATATTCAACACTGCGGAACATGATCCTGTTCAGTTTGTTTATAATGTTGTATCCCAGTCCTTTCCTGACAATGATGCCGCCAAGAGGTATCGGAGAGCCTGTGAGCTGTTCCCAGAATTTCCCAAGATCAAGAATTTTTTTCAATCCTTTCTGCTCGAAGGTAAACCTGTTTTCATGGATGATAACCCCTGCATCTACTTTTCCTTCAAGGATGGCTGTCTCTATTTCAGAAAAAACCATGAACTCCTTTTTCTTTACGGCGGGGGCGGCAATCCTGAAGAGCATGTGGGCAGTGGTAAATTGCCCTGGAATGGCGACTGTGAGATTGGGCAGGTCCTCAAGGGAATAGTCATTCTTACTGATAAGAATCGGCCCGGAGCCAAACCCCATGGCACTTCCCGAGTCGAGCAGAACAAAATTCTGTTGAAGGAGCATGTAGGTGAAGAAACTCACCTTGATCATATCAACACCCCCTCTGAGTGCCATGTTATTGAGTGTTTCAACATCGTGGAGCTGATACTCGAATTTTAAGCCTTCAAGGTCAATCCTTTTTTGGATGATCGGATCAAAAATAAAAGTATCGTTGGGGCAGGGTGAAATTGCGAGTGACAACATAGTCTTAAATAGTTTGACTCCAATCTGTGTGGAAAAATATTTCCTGCATACCAGAGATGGGGAAAGAGCAAATATAATAACAAAAATTGCGTTCTGTTAATTAATTAACATGAGATTTGTAAGGATATCCATTAATAAATATCAATGAAAAGATTGAATTTAATCAACTTTCATGGAAGCGGAGTTGATCAGTTCGAACAGTGAATTGTTCAGGTTTTTTAATGCAAGATCAAGGTCCCATCTTGATTTGTCGCGTTCCTCAACCAGGTTCGAAATGGATCTTATTTGCAGGCAGGGTGTCTTAGCTGTCAGACAGGCAAAGAAAAACGCGGCACCTTCCATGCTCTCTATGTCCGCTGCTGCGATGCGGCGAATCCTCTCGATACTGGCTGCATTTCCTCGAACAGTGTTTGAGGTAATTGCCTTCACCTGCATCAGGCCTGCCAGAACTTTATCGGGGAAAAGTCCGGTTGTACTCATCAGGTCATTTTTCAGTTTGCCACCATGATATGGGTGCATGTCAGGATCAGCAAGGCCAAGCTCAAAAACAGAGATGAAGTTCTCTGCGTCCTCTGCTCCCAGCTCAGGGACACAATCTTCAACAACATTTACAACAGTGCCAGGTGGGATTGAAATATTAAACGTCCCGGCAATCCCGGCATTAATCGCGAGGTCGTACTGTTGAAGAGCCAGTTGGCGACCCACAAAATATGCCGTTGGTACCATCCCGATACCAGGGATCAGCAAATCAATATGGTGGTTTAAATACTGGTATTGGCCAGGATTTTCTGACTGTATCTCTTTCAGATTCAGTTTGTGAAAAAGCGGCCGGATTTCAAATACAGTGGCTGCGACAAGAAGAATTCTCATCCAACGGGCTTTTTGTTGTATTGCGTTCCGTATTCAAGGCCATGGGCATTGGGGCCTTTTTCATTCCGGCGAAGCATGTATGCAAAGAATAACCCGAAGAAGCCGAGGCTGCTGAATATCCACATTCCCAAATGGTAACCGCCCGGATTGGAGGCACTTGCACCTGAGAAGTCGTTTGACCAGCCAATCATCAGGTTAAAACCGGCAAGACCAATATTCTGAATCATGGTCATAAGCCCATAAGCAGTGCCAAGTTTGGAATTATCCACAATCAGGGCAACGGAAGGCCACATGATGGCAGGGATGAGGGAGAAGGCGACTCCCATGATCACCATCGGGATGGCAATGTTTGGAAAGTAACTGAACAGTGTACCCACCAAAGTTCCGAAATATACTACGCCACCAATGAAACCGGTGCTTTGATCTGATGCGGTAAAAATATTCACCACCGAAGGAGGAAGTGCCACGGTACGGACAACATACGCCATGACCAGGTACACGGGGATGATGAGCAGTGACCCGAACATCATCAGCAATGATCGCTTGCCGATTTTATCCGACAACAAGCCAAACAGCGGGGTGAGGATCATGGCGGAAAGCGTCAGCAAACTCGACAGAAAACCTCCCATTCCCCGTGCAACATCTTCAGGCAGTCCTGCAAGGTGAACATCTTTAAAGAATTTTACAGCAAAGGTCTGGAAGGGGAACATCGCTGAATAAAAGGTGATGCACAAAAGGGTAATGAACCAGAAAGATTTGCCGAATTTAAAAAGATCTTTCAGGACGACTTTATCCTGGTTGCCCTCTTTGGGCAATGAATATGTTTTTTCAGCGTAAATGTCAATAAGGTAATAAATAAGTAGGGTAACCACTGCAATTACACCTGCCCCCACAGCAATCCAAAGGGGCTGCTGCCAATGTTCAAACATCGATTTGCCCCAGGTGGGAGAGTTCAGCGCCAGAAATGAACCGAGCCGTGCAATGCTCAGGTTCAGTCCAAAAGCAAACGACAACTCTTTTCCCTTAAACCACCTCGCAAGGATTGTGGTGATGGCAACAATCATTGATTCCGCACCAAGGCCAAAGATCAGCCTGCCGGTCGCCATGAATACAATGTCGCCCTTAAGTGTCGTAAACAGTGCTCCGATGAAGACCAGAACAGCAAAGATTAATGCGGCCTTTTTTGTTCCGATCTTATCAATGATAATTCCGCCTATCAAAACCATGAAGATGTTGGGAATACTATAAATACCCTGAAGAAGCCCCAGGTTCTTATCTGTAAAATGAAGCTGTGTTTTTAACACGTCCGCCAACGGACTGATGCAGTCATAAATGTAATAATTGCCGAACATGGCGAGACTGATGAAGATCAGTACAATCCAGCGGAGTATTGCAGGCGGGTCTTTCTTTGTAACAACAGCTTGATTCATATTGTTTTAAATTTTACTTTACGGTTTTTACTTATCGGCTATAAAAGTAGCTTTTTTTGCAATATCGGAAACCATTACCTTTGTATTTTCAAATCAGTAAGTAAATCAAAATGAAAACCAGGCTGTATCTTCTTTCTGCAATAATGCTCCTGACAGTACCTTCCTTTGTTTCAGGCCAGCGTTTCTCGGGGAAACCGGCGGGTCACCGAACGATAGGGGTTAGGGAAAAACTTCCGATGTTACAGACAAAATGGGCTGAGGGATGTTATTACAATGCCGCCTGTCCGAACGATACTGCCGCTCACACTACCTGTCTTCGCATTCCTGCCGGCCCGGGTGCCGTGGCCATGGCCCAGATGATGAAATACTACCAGTATCCTGCCCATGGAACGGGAGAACATGGCTATCTGCATCCCAAATACGGGATTCAGTATGCGAATTTCGGGGCAACAAATTACAACTGGGGCGTCATGTCTGACTCTCTGACTTCGGGCAATGAAGCATTGGCGACCCTGATCTATCAGTGCGGCGTTGCACAAAACATGAACTACGGCGCAATCCTTCCACCGTCCTCCCTTCCTGAAGATATTGATACTGCATTTGTAAAGTATTTCGGCTACCCGGATGGTGCCATCTGGCAAAGGAAAGGACTTTTCAGTCATGAGGAATGGAGTGCCATGATGAAGGCCGAACTGGATGCGTCTCATCCGGTTTTGTGTGTTGCTTATAACAACACCGCTTCCCGGGAACAGTATTTCATCTGCGATGGATACAATGACAATGGCCTCTTTCACATCAACTGGGGGTCAGGAGGGGCGTTGGATGGTTATTATCCGCTTGACAGCCTTTTTTACGACTCTGTTAATTTTGCGATTATTCAGAAGGCATTGTTTGGCCTTGTACCTCCGCCACCCGGTCCTGGCAGTTATGTCATGGATTTTGAAGATGTTCCTGATTTTGCGCTCACATTTAACAGCTGGACCGTGAAAGATGTGGATATGCATGATACCTATGGCATTACCGGCTTTTCATTTCCACACCAGACCACGCCAATGGCGTTTCTCAGTTTCAACCCCGCCGGCGTGACCCCTTCCATGGCTGCCGACCTGGCGATTCAGCCCCACGGCGGTCAACGGTTCGGAGCCTGCTTCTCATCCAATCCGCCTTCAAATAACGACTGGTTTATCTCCCCGCAGATACAGCTTGGCATTGACGGCAGTTTCTCGTTTTGGGTGAAATCCTACACCTCTGAGAACGGGTTGGATAATTATCGTGTGGCTGTTTCAGCAACTGATAATAATCCTGCAAGTTTTACTGTGATATCCGGCACCCAACCCCTGCAAACAACCACTTTCTGGGCAAAAAAGACATTCAATTTGTCCGCCTTCAACAATCAAAAAGTATATGTAGCAATTAATTGCGTTTCAAACGACAATTACCTGATGATGATTGACGATCTTGAAGTGAAAACACAGGCCGGCTCTGGACTTGCTGCAGATTTTACGGCCGACAAACTCAGTGTGAAAGTTGGAGAAACGGTCAGTTTTACCGACCAGTCATCGGGTATGCCGACATCCTGGTCGTGGAAATTCACCGGAGCCATGCCTGCCACCTCCAGCCTGCAGAATCCTTCAGGTATCAGCTATGCTGCTCCGGGGAGCTACGAAGTCAGTCTTAAGGTCAGCAACGGAATCAATAGCGACTCGATTACAAAGTCCGGATTCATTAAAGTTGCATATCCGGGTTACATGTCGCTTGATTTTGAGTCTGTATCCGATTTTTCGCTCTCATTCGATCCATGGACTGTGAAGGACGTGAAGGGAGGGAATACTTATGGTATCAATCAGCAAAGCGGAATTCCGTACTCTTTTCCCCATGCCAATGAACCCATGGCCTTTATCTGCTTTAACCCTTCCAAAACCACGCCTCCCATCACCAACCTGCAGCCTCATGCAGGGCAAAAGCTCGGTTGTTGTTTTTCTTCGACACCACCAATGAATCCGAACAACAAATGGCTGATTTCACCCAGGATGGGACTCGGGAACACTCCTAAAATCGATTTCTGGGTCCAGGCATATAATTCGCAGTATGGTGATGAAAAGTACAATGTGGCGGTTTCTGTTACAAATCTGAACCCGTCCAGCTTTGTTCCCGTGAATGCAACCCCCGAGATTGCTCCGGATGTATGGACCCATCGCAGTTATGACTTGTCTGCCTACTCAAACCAGGATGTTTATATCGGGATCCAGTGTGTTACAAACAACAGTTTCATCTTTATGATCGACGACATCTCCATTACCTCATCCCTGGGCGTAAATGAACCGGCCATGCTCGATCAAATCGTGGTTTTTCCAAATCCGGCAAATGATTATCTGTTTGTGAATCGTCCCTTTGCCGGTCAGGGTTCCATTGTACTGAACCTGTTCAGCATGCCGGGAGAAAAAATTGCGTCATGGCAGGAGATTCCTGTTTCAGGTAAAATCATGCTCGACATTCGCAGTCTGCCTCAGGGATTTTATCTTCTCGAAATCGTCTCAGGCACAGATAAAGTAATTCGTAAAGTTTCCATCGTCCATCAATAAACATCTCTCTATGAAGTTACACCGGCATTTTATTCCTTCTTTTGTAATTCTGATTTGGGTTATGATACCCGCTTTTTTGTTTGCCCAATTAAATGGCGGTGGATTACCGTATGCCTTTTCCCGGGCTATTGCTCCGGATTCAGGTAATTTTGTCATTGTCACCCCTCCTCAGCTGGATAATCTGGCCATGGAAGATCAGCAAACTCCGCTTCCGTACCGGTTTGCGGTAAATCTTCCGGTTGACCTTGAAATCGGTTCTTCGGGACAATCGTTCACCTCATCCGACGGGATTACAATATGGAGGATAAATATAAAATCACCGGGGGCGAAGGCCCTGATCCTGTACTTTGACAAATATCTCCTTCCTGACGAGGGCAGGTTGTTTGTTTACAATCCCGCACGTACCCAGCTGCTTGGAAGTTTTACCTCCCTCAGCAATAACAAGTTTTCGACATTCGCGACCAGCATGGTTTATGGCGACGAGGTAACCCTTGAATACAATGCGCCCGCACACCTGCCGTTACCCGATCTTCATATTTCGGAGGTAGGACATGCATATCGTGGTGTTTCCGGCAATATGGGGTTTGGCGGCTCCGGACCATGCGAGGTGAACGTAAATTGCTCGGAAGGCAACGACTGGCAAAAACAAAAAAGGGGGGTTGCCAGGATCACTGTAAAAAAAGGTGGTTCAAGTGTCTGGTGTACCGGTTCGCTGGTTGACAATACACGGCATGACGGAAAACCATATGTCCTCACCGCTGATCATTGTGGTAAGGGAGCTACAGAAACGGATTTAAGTCAGTGGATATTTTATTTTAACTATGAGGGAGCGGGTTGCCCTGATCCCACAAAGGAGCCTGCACTGAATTCATTAACCGGCGCCACGCTCATATCCCATGGAGGAAACGCGGGCAGCAACGGCTCGGACTTTTTCATGGTTTTACTTAACACCGATATTCCCAAAGCTTTTAATGTTTATTACAATGGCTGGAGCCGTGAAACAACCCCGCCAAGTCCATCCGGAATCGGAATTCACCACCCTCAGGGCGATGTGAAAAAGATTTCAACCTATACTTCTGAACTTCAGCCTGCTCATTGGATTGGGAATCCGGCACTTGCACACTGGCGGGTATTCTGGTCGGGGACACCCAATGGCCACGGCACGACCGAAGGTGGTTCTTCCGGTTCGCCATTGTTTGATAACCAGGGAATGCTGATCGGAACGCTCACTGGTGGAGACTCTTCATGTGATTCATTGTCATTGAATCTGCCCGATTATTATGGGATGTTCTCCTACCATTGGGACCAGAATGGAACAGACTCCAGCACTATTCTCAAATGCTGGCTTGATCCCGACAATACAGGTTTGATGTCGCTGAAAGGGTGGTCAACATCTGTACAGGAATCAGAGATGGACGAATGGGTTGCGATTTTTCCAAATCCGGTAAAGGAACAGTTGAATGTTAAGATGTTAGCTATTACCGGCCGGCCTGTAAGCATATCGGTTACTGATATTTTGGGTAACCGTCTTGTAACAACAGACCGGACCGCAACCAGCGAAAGGGAGATGAAGGTTGATGTATCAGGTTTTACCCCTGGAATCTACTTTTTGGAGATCACAGATGGCAGCCGGAGAACAGTGAGAAAAATAATCAAACAATAGCAGACCAGAAATATGACAGGAGTGGAGGGAAACAGCATCCCGGGAATATTTGAATTCATGGATGTTCCCGGGGAATTAGTGAGAATTGCAGGGAAGGTAACTCGTGGAGAACGGGTTACGCCTGAAGAAGGGGTAGCACTGTTTGAACAGGGTGAACTGGGCTTTCTGGGTGTTTTGGCTGACCTGGTAAGGCGGCAGAAGAATGGAGACAAAGCCTGTTATATCCGGAATTTCCATATTGAACCAACCAACATTTGCGTCAACAAGTGTAAGTTTTGTTCTTATTCGCACCATTTCAGCAAAACCCGGTGGGAACTGACGGTTGATGAAATTCTCGAAAAAGTGGAAAACCAGGATCCGTCCACTTCGGAGTTGCACATTACCGGGGCGGTTCATCCTGACCGGGATATATTTTATTATGGCGATTTGTTGAAAAAAATCAAAGCTGTGCGGCCTGGCCTTCATGTAAAAGCCTATTCCGCCGTAGAACTTGATTACATGATTCACAAATCGGGCATGAGTTTTAAAGAAGGTCTGGCGTATCTTAAGGCCTGCGGGCTCGATTCAATCCCCGGCGGCGGTGCTGAAATATTCGACGAGACCATCCGGAAGGATATTTGCGGGATGAAATCGACCTCACAGGCGTGGCTTGAAATTCATGAAACCGCTCATAACCTTGGAATTCCTTCAAATGCAACCATGCTTTACGGACATAAGGAGAGTTATGCCCAGCGGGTTGACCACCTCGAACGGTTGCGCCAGGTCCAGGACCGTACCGGTGGATTTAACGCATTTATCCCGTTGAAGTTTCACAACAGCAACAATGAGATGTCTGATATCCGTGAAGTTTCAGTAACAGAGGATATGAAGATGTATGCAGTCGCAAGGATTTATCTCGACAATTTTCCTCACCTGAAAGCTTACTGGCCGGCGGTTGGAAGAATGCTTGCCCAGGTTTCTCTCTCATTTGGAGTTGACGACCTTGACGGAACCATCAACGATTCCACGCAGATATATTCACTTGCAGGCGCTGAAGACCAGAACCCGGTGATGACGGTAACAGAGATGGTCACCCTCATAAGAGAAGCAAAACGAACACCCGTTGAACGTGACTCTTTATATAATCCACTTTCAAACTTCTGACTTTGTACTTTGTACTTTAAACTTTGAATTTCCCAATGACCTTCGACCAAATATCAAAAATACTTAAAACAAAGAAAGTCGGAATCGCCGGTTGTGGCGGGTTGGGCTCTAATTGTGCAGTCGCCCTTGTTCGGGCTGGCGTGGGAACCCTCGTTCTTGCTGATTTTGATATTGTAACAAGGAGTAACCTGAACAGGCAATATTATTTTATGGACCAGGTTGGCATGAAAAAAACAGAGGCACTCAGGGAGAACATCCTGCGGATTAATCCGAATGTTACCATAGAAGCCCATGACCTCAGGCTGACGCGGGAGAATGCAGCGGTGATTTTCAAAGGTTGCGAAGTGGTGGTGGAGGCTTTTGACCTTGCTGATCAGAAGGAGATGTTCATAGAAACAATCCTGACTGAAATGCCTTCGGTTCCGTTGGTTATCGGACTGGGAATGGCCGGATGGGGCATGAACAACACCATCCATTGCCGCAAGGCCGACAATCTTTATATTTGCGGCGATGAAATCTCGGAAATTGGTCCGGAATTGCCTCCCATCGCACCTCGGGTAGGGATGGTGGCAAATATGCAGGCCAATGTGGTGCTGGAGATCTTGTTAAATGTTGAATCCTCAGAGAAATGAAGATACAGTTGAATAATAATGCGGAAGAGCTTGCCGGCGATTCAATGACCGTAACCGACTTGTTGAAAGTGAAAAATTTCACTTTCAAAATGCTGGTAATCAAAATTAATGGCGCTTTGATCAGGAAGAGTGAATATGGTATCGCCCAAATCAGGGATGGAGATGATGTTCACGTATTACACCTGATTTCCGGTGGCTGACAACCCCGTCCGCCTGTCCATTCTGTCAAATAACCTCTGCCACCACAAACGTACTCCCGCCCACAAAAACCAGGTCACCTGCTCCGGCAGCCCGTTGTGCTGCAGACAATGCAGAGGTTACTGATGCAAAGCAATTGCCTTTAAGCCCTGCTTCGATCGCACTTTGCTGCAGTGACGCTGCATCCAGCCCCCTGGGAATGTCGGGTTTGCAAAAGTAGTAGGTCGCATCAACAGGCAGCATCCTTAGGATGGGATCCAGTATCTTGTCATTCACAACGCCGAAAACAAAATGGAGGTGGTTGTGCGGCGTAATGGCAATCTGACTGAGAACTTCATGCAATCCGCCTTCGTTATGTCCTGTATCGCATATCGTTAACGGATTTCGGCTCAGAATTTGCCATCGGCCGGCAAGACCGGTTCGTTTGACAACATCAAGAACCCCCTTCCTGATAACCTTTGTTGGCAGGTCAAACCCCTGTCTGTTGAGTTGTTCTACGGCTGCCATCAGGGTGCACATGTTTTTCTGCTGGTATAAGCCGGCAAGCGGGGAGATCAGTTTGATGATTTCAGGCTTTTTTTCCCGGTAAACATCCATGGAACATCGGTTGTTGGTTCTCCCTGTCACTCCGAAATTTTCAACCCGGAAATGCTTGTCTGCAAAGGTAATCTCCGACTTGCATGCAACAGCCTTTTCCAGGAATATATTTTCAGTATCTTTCTGAGTCTCGCCGATCACAACCGGAATGCCTTCTTTAATGATACCGGCTTTTTCCACGGCGATTTTTTCCAGTGTGTCGCCAAGTAACTGTGTATGATCGAAACTTACATTGGTGATGACCGATAAGAGAGGGGTGATGATGTTGGTGGAATCAAGCCTTCCTCCCAATCCGACTTCAACAACGGCAATTTCCACCTGCTGTTCCCTGAAATAATGGAATGCCATGCCAACCGTGAGTTCAAAGAAGGATGGTTTTATCGGTTCAAACTGTTGATGGTAATTTTTAATGAATGAGGTAACATAATCCTTATTAATCATCTTTCCATCGACACGGATCCGTTCACGAAAATCTTTTAAATGGGGTGACGTGTATAAGCCTGTTCGAAAACCGGCAGTTTGCAGGATTGATGCCAATAAATGGGAAACAGATCCCTTGCCATTGGTTCCGGTAACATGAATTGACTTAAATGAGTTCTGCGGATTGCCGAGGAGTTCGCAAAGTGCAATCGTATTGCAGAGATCTGCCTTGTAAGCCTGGGCACCCACCCGGTGATACATGGGCAGTTGGGCAAACAAATAATCAAGTGTTTGGGAATAGGTCATTTAAGAAACAACGCAAGGATTCCAATCATGATCCCGGTCTGACCTGCCCAGAAAATGAACATCCATTTGATTATTTCAGCTTTGGTTTTCTCGATTTTGACGTCAAGCATCCCAATTTCTCTTGATAAATCAGCCTTTGTTGCTAATCCGCTTATTTCACCATTCACTTGAGATGATACCTTTTGTTCAACGAATTCTACCAATGCTTTCGCCTCAACTTCCCCAATCTTCGATCTGAGAATATCATACATTGTCAATGTTGTGACTGTCATATCGTTCTTTTTTGCCATATTGATATGCTTAATCGGTTTTCAACCCCAAAGGTAATACAAAATAGAGCAGAAGTTTTGAACAATTTAATAAATAGCCCCCCCGGCTGAAGGTTTTGATGCGCCGGTTACACTTGGAAGACAATTAGTTTCATTGCGCCATCGCAACACTCCCAGAAAAGCAAAGATCAATGCTTCCTTGAAATTAATGGTAAGCGCATCGGGGATGATGAGATGGTGAACCGAATGATGGCGAATCCGGCTGATCAGATAGTCATTAAATGCCCCGCCACCGGTAATGAGGATTTTTGCCGGTGTTTGTAAATTTGTGGCGGCTGCAACCTGCATGGCAATGTGTTCGCAAACAGTAGTAAGCTTGTCTGCCACAGGCTGGGATGATTGTTTCAGCAACGGAAATATGTTCTCCAAAACCCACTCTTTGCCAAGTGATTTGGGAGGGGTTTTTGCATAATAGGGCAGGACATTCAGATCGTCAAGTAGTTTTTGGTTGATCGTGCCTCCTGCTGCCAACTTGCCTCCGGGATCATAGTCATAACCCATCTCCATTGCAAGTCGGTTCATCACAATATTGGCAGGACAAATGTCGTATGCAATGCGTTTATCCCCAACCTGATGGGAAATATTTGCAAAACCGCCGATATTCAGGCAGAAATCAAATCCATTGAACAACAGCAGGTCCCCGATGGGAACAAGCGGCGCTCCCTGTCCACCCAGTGCAACATCCAGTGAACGGAAATCACAAATGACATGAAATCCGGTCTCAGCAGCAATTGCCGATCCGCGGCCGATCTGACTTGTGATCCTTTGGTTTGGCTGGTGAAAGATGGTATGACCATGCGATGCGATAAAATCCGGAACCAGGCTGTTTCGTTTGATAAAGTCGTTTGTCACTCCTCCGATAAGGTGTCCGTATTCTACATCGGCCGTAACAAAATCCAGGGCACTCCCGGATTCAAGTGTTGATAATACCGTTGTCCAGTGTGGGGTGTAAGGAACAGTTTCGGCACACAGAATCCGGTATGTCCAGCGTTCGTTATCATTATTGAATTCACAGAAAGCAAGATCGAGTCCGTCAAGACTGGTGCCCGACATTAATCCTATAGCCTTGTATATCACGTAGATATGATGTTAAAATGAAGACAAACTAACGCTCCTACAACACGTCAACCAGTTTCTCAAGCCGGATGCCGCGCGAGCCTTTGATCAGCACGGTCGAATCAGTAATTTTATGATGTTCCAGCCACATCCTGGCCAGGTCGCTGTCCTGAAAACAGAGGTTGCCGCGCCTGGTATTTAACCGGGTGAATATTGGTCCGACAAGATAGACATTGGCGAATAAAAGCTGATCGGCAAGCGCAAGAATTTCCTGGTGTTCCTCGTCAGAATCGACACCCAGTTCAAGCATGTCGCCAAGTATTAATACTTTTTCCTGGTATTCGGAGGCTGAAAATGTTTCTATCGCAGCCCTCATGCTGGTTGGATTGGCGTTATAGGCATCCATTATCAGCAGATTGTGGTCTGTTTTCTGCATCTGTGAGCGGTTATTGCCAGCCCTGTAATCCTCAACAGCCGATTTTATCTCTTCCGGAAAGACATCGAAATGATGTCCGATACAGGCTGCGGCAAGGATGTTTTGTGCATTGTAGAGCCCATAAAGCTGCGATTCAACCCTCAGATCAGTTCCATTGCGAAAATGAAGGTCCATTGATACTGCCGGTGATGCAGTGATGTTGCCTGATACCAGGTCGTCACCGGGAGAACTGCCGTAGCTGATGGTTTTCATGCCCGTGGCATGGTCATTCAGCAGTTCGTCATCATGATTGATGAAAATTTCCCCTCCACGATCCTGAATGAAACGGTACATTTCAGTTTTGGTGCGGATAACACCTTCCAGGCCGCCAAATCCTTCCAGGTGCGCCTTTCCGATGTTTGTGATCAACCCATAGTTTGGCCGGGCGATATTGCAAAGAAATTCAATCTCGCCGGGATGGTTTGCACCCATTTCAATAATGGCGATTTCTGTTTCCCTGGTCAGGTTCAGCAAGGTAAGAGGCACACCGATATGGTTGTTCAGGTTGCCGGCAGTAGCCAGGGTGACGTATTTTTTTGACAGTACCTTGTATATGAGTTCTTTTGTTGTGGTTTTGCCATTTGTTCCGGTAATCCCGATGAGAGGAATGTCGAATTGCATGCGGTGGTGTTTTGCCAGGGCTTGCAGCGTTGAAAGCACATTGTCAACAAGGATGCAGGAGCTGTTCTCCGCACATTCAGGATCATCCACGATGGCACAAACCGCACCTGATTCCAGGGCCTTCAGGGCATATTTGTTGCCGTTAAATGATTCACCCCGCAAGGCAAAGAAAATGGAGCCTGGTTTTACCTGGCGGCTGTCTGTTGATACAAGCGGATGTGAAAGGAAGAGCGAATAAATCTTGCTGATCATTTGATCCATATAAAAAACCCCGCTCCTTTACGAAACGGGGTTTTAGTTTTTTTCATAATGATTACCTTCCGGCAATAGATCCGCCGACACGGGTCATGGCGCAACGGAAACCTATTGCATCTGTTGCCTCATTTTCGTCGAGGTAACGGCGCGTGCCAGGGCTAAGATAAAAGGCCTCATCCCGCCAGCTTCCGCCTTTGTAAACGCGTGCATGATCTGTGATCAGGGAGCTGATGCCATACTGGTACATCTGATTTGTTGAAGCCGTTGAGTCTTTGGCGCCGGCCAGCCAGGATTCATTGTTGATGCTTGAGGCGAAGTCGCCGTCAAGATAATTGATGTTGTCTGCCTGACGGTAATTTTTCCGGTTTGCAGCCTCTGCAGTTGTAATATCGCGGTATTTCATATGTCCAAGGCTGTCTTTTTCAGCCAGGAATCCTTCTGCATCCCTGACAGGTGTTTTAAACACATTGCCACGGAATGGCCTGAGATCTGAAACTTCATAAGAATTTAACGGACGGTAAACGTCGAGTACCCATTCACTTACATTTCCTGCCATGTTGTAAAGGCCATAATCGTTCGGGAAATAGGAACCACATGCGGATGGAACATCTGCACCATCATTGAGGTTGCCTGCAACACCCATGTAGTCACCTTTGCCACGTTTGAAATTATCCATAAAACTGCCGTAGTACCTTGATTCATTGGTGCGTACATAGTTTCCGTTCCAGGGATAGTTTTTGCGTTCAACAACCCTTTCGTAAAGCGTATTGCCGATCAGGCCAAGTGAGGCGTATTCCCATTCAGCTTCAGTTGGCAGCCTGTATTTTGGAAGCAGAATACCGTCTTCCATCTTCACTTTCCGGGTACCCGTTCCATTGGGGTTCAGGTCTGGGAGCTGCCGGTCGGGAAGTCCTTCATATTGGCCGGCAAGATATGCTTCGGTATTAAAGTTGTTTTCATTCTTCTGGGCAGGATCCATTGTAAGAATCCCACGTCTGATGAGCATCATCTCATTCACACGGTCGGTTCTCCACTGGCAGTAATCATTGGCCTGTACCCATGAAACACCCACAACAGGATAGTTCCGGTATGCCGGATGACGGAAATAGTACTCAAGGAGGGGTTCATTGTATGCCAGTTTCTGACGCCACACCAGGGAGTCGGGAAGGGCTTTACGGTAAACTCCGGGGTAGTCAGTTGCATATACACGGTTCAGCCAGTAAAGGTATTCAAGATAATCGAGGTTGCTTACCTCTGTCTCATCCATATAAAAACTGGCAACGGTAACCCTGCGCGGACTGTTGTTCCATTCAAACATCACATCATCCTGAGTCGCTCCCATGGTAAAAGTACCACCTTCAACGAATACCAGTCCGGGACCGGTTTCCTGATCAGCAAACTGAGATTTTTCAAATCCCCCGTTTTTGGGATTGTTATACTCCCAGCCGGTGGAACGTGATGCTTCTTTCTTACAACCTGTTACCATGAGTATGGCGGCTGCGAGGACACTTACCTGAAAAATTCTGTTAATTCTCATCCGTTGAAAATTTTTGCAAACCTACGTGAATTACTCAAATTAAGCAAATATTAATAGATAACTAAAACCGCGGGCATTTTATTGCCCTGATATGTCTTCTTTTTTCAAGACAAGGGAATTGCCAGGAGGCTGAGACTTCGTGAGCCCCGCCGGATGCGCTTTTAAGCTTGCTGATGGTGAAGTCATAACTGTAGCCGATGCGCAGACTCTGATAGTGAAGACCTATCATTGGAATGATTGCATCCGCATTTTCGAAATTATGCCTGAGCCAGACACCACCAATAAATGGATCAACCGTAAGATATAAGCCGATATTTAATTGATGGAATTTGAACTGCTGCTGATAAAGGATGTTCGGTGATATTGAAAATTCACGCTCTTCGGAACTGCCATTTTTATGAAGACTGATTACTGAACCGACATGAATTGTGTATTTCATGGAAAGTTTGGTTTCATTGTCAGCATAAAAGCCGATTTTTGGCTGGGTAATATGATCTACCGCAATACCGCCATATACCAGATCGTCGTAAGCAAGAAATATCCCGGTTGAGAAATCAGGGACCCCCACGCTAAGATTATCAGGTTGTTTTTCCTTAGTAATCTTGACAAAGCCGTTGACCGGATCGATCATGTCTTCAAACGTTAAATTATCCCACACCAGCCTGCGCTGGTAATAGCCGACTTTAAGTGCGCCGCTGGCCTGAAGATGTGAACTCAGATTGAATTTATATGCGTACATCAGGCTGATTGCAGTCGTATTCAGGTTGCCACTTCCGGCCCGGTCGGCCGTTATCACCAAACCGAGCCCGCCATGAAGAAAACTGACGTACTGGTCATAAGATGCATTGTAGGTGATGAACGCCTTGCCAATCGCAGGCCACTGGTTGCGATAATTGGCATTGACCTTCGGACATACAGTAACCCCGGCAAGGGCAG
The DNA here is from genome assembly GCA_903926565.1 of uncultured Bacteroidales bacterium. Taxonomy (GTDB): domain Bacteria; phylum Bacteroidota; class Bacteroidia; order Bacteroidales; family FEN-979; genus CAIVAT01. Next base: position 59,246 of record CAIYJU010000210.1, on the reverse strand, counting down.
GATTCAGATAAAGGGGATTGGCATAGAATTGCGAGAATTCGGGATCCTGGGCATACAGGTCCCCTAACAAGAACGGAATTGTGAGCAATACGATAACCGCAAATCGTCTGATCATGAATGATGCTGTATCCTGATTAATTAAGGCTTACAATATTACAAAAATAATGGACATGCTAAACCGGCCATCGACAATATTAACTAACAGCAAGCGTTAAAATTGTTGCGCTTGCATTTTATTTTATAATATTCGTGTCAGGCAGCAACCATATTTCAGGAAATAGTGTCTGTTTATAAATATTGATACCAGCACATGTACACAAGAAAACATTGTTCAGCTTCCGCCCTGTTTATCGTTCTGACGTTTTTGTCAGCAATCTCAGTGATGGCCGGCGGGCCGGGGATGATAAAAAAATATTCCATTGCTTGGAATGCTCCGAGGGCAGCCGGAAGCATCGATTCCCCTTCTGAAAATATATTGTCATTTCAGGGATCAGTTATACAGGAAGAACATGGTTTGCTGCCTGTATTTATGAAGAATTTTTCGTTTAACCCTGACCATGATTCGCTTGCTGAAGTAATTATCGGCGACCAGGTCTACGAAAGTTTGACAGAGTCCGATATGGCACGAGTGAAAGGACTGGAGAATTTAACTCCGGAGATCTCACCATCCCATCAGTTGCTGATCACAAGAAAGAAACCTTCGCTGAATGTCAGCCTGGTTCCTTTGCGCCTAAACATGACCACCGGGAAACCTGAACGATTGCTTTCCTTTACCATTGAATTAAAAATCGTGGTTGTAAAGTCAGGATCATCTGTTAAATCGGCAGTTGCATATGCGCCAAATTCTGTGCTGGCATCGGGGACATGGTACAAGTTTGCAGTGAGTTCAAACGGGATTTGCAGGCTGACGTATGACGATCTTAAAGCTGCAGGCATCAGCATAACCGGCATCGATCCCCGTAATCTGCGTATTTACGGAAATGGGGGTGGCATGCTCCCTGAGGCCAATTCTGCACCCCGGGTTGATGATCTGATGGAAAATTCAATCTACGTTTCAGGCGAACAGGATGGCCGTTTTGATCCCGGTGATTACCTGCTCTTTTATGGCCAGGGCCCGGATCATTGGGATTATAATCCGACAGACCACTTGTTCCATTGCAAAAAAAATATCTATTCCGACCGGATGTATTATTACCTTAATTTCGACAAAGGGCCCGGAAAACGTATTGCCGTAAAATCCTCAACAACAAAACCTGCTAATTTTGTTGCAGATAAGTTTCAGGATTATGCTGCTTATGAAAAAGATGATATCAACCTGATCAAATCAGGCCGGGAATGGTGGGATAAAAAAACATTCGACATCAACTCTGTGAGAACTTATTCCTTTAACTTCCCGAATATTGACAATCAAAGCCAGGTATCTGTCAAAGCATTTGTTGCAGCGCGTTCCATTACGGGACCTACCAACTTCAAAGTGTCGGCACAGGGAAATACGCTGATGACAATCAACATCGACCAGGTTTCTGAGGGATTTGAGAATGACTTTGCAAAACAAAAAGCGGCTACAGCAGCTTTTCTCCCTTCAAATCCGTTGGTTGATGTGACGTTGACCTACAAGCAAAGTTCTTCAAGTTCAATAGGATACCTGAACTACCTCGAAGTAAACGCGGGTCGTTTGCTCACCATGTCAGGGTCGCAAATGTCATTTCGCTCTGCTGCCGGAACAGGTGCCGGTAAGGTTACAGAATTCAATATGAATGGAAATAGCCAGAATTTACAGATATGGGACGTCACTGACGGTGGAGGTATCTGTCTGGTCGATGCAACTGCCGGCGGAGGTTATTACAAATTCAGGCTCGAAACAGATTCACTCCGTGAATTCCTTGCATTCGACGGCACGGCTTTTTATACGGCTGAATATATCGGCAAAGTTGCAAACCAGGATCTTCATGGAGCGGAAGTGCCTGAATATCTGATTGTATCCCATTCGTCATTTTTGGGTGAAGCTGAACGCCTGGCGGCTTTTCATCAGTCGAACAGCGGAATGTCGGTTTTAATCACCACCCCGGAGCAAATCTATAACGAATTTTCCTCAGGTGCCCAGGATATCACGGCCATCCGTGATTTCGTGAGAATGATGTACGATAAGGCGCAAAAAGGCAAAGAACCCAAATATCTGCTGCTGTTTGGTGACGGTTCTTATGACTTTAAAGGACGATTGCAAAACAACACAAACTTCATTCCCTCCTACGAATCGCTGGAGTCGCTTTCGCCTGTATCTTCCTTTGTTTCAGACGACTATTTCGGATTACTTGATGCCAACGAGGGACAGGCTGCAAAAGGAACACTGGATATCGGGATCGGACGATTTCCTGTTGATAGCCCGGAACAGGCCAGATCAGCTGTTGATAAAGTATTAAACTATTGTTCCCTTGATAATAGTGTGAAAAACGACTGGCGTAATGTGGTAACCTTTGTTGGTGATGACCAGAATGAAGGCGGAAATCTCTTTATCGACGATTCCGAAGACCTGGCCCGCATCATCGAAACATCCTACAAGAAGTACAATGTTGACAAGATATATTCTGATGCCTATACCATGGTTTCAACTCCGGGCGGAGCCCGGTACCCTGATGTGAATGAAGTAATCAACAAAAGAGTTGGGAAGGGTTCCCTGATTATGAACTATGTCGGACATGGCGGAGAGGTTGGATGGGCCCATGAGCGGATCCTTGAGGTTCCTGACATCCAGGGCTGGAGGAATTTCAGCAACATGCCGGTGTTTGTTACTGCTACGTGCGAATTCAGCCGGTTTGATGATCCGGGGCGTGTTTCGGCAGGTGAATGGGTGTTTCTGAATAGCCAGGGCGGGGGAATCGCACTTTTTACAACAACCCGTCTCACATTTGCCGGTACGAATAAATCCCTGCTGGTTAATTTTTACAACAACGTATTTAAAAAATCGGCCGGACGGTACATGAAACTGGGGGAACTGCTCATGGCTGCCAAAACTGATATGGGGAGTTCTGCAAATATTCATGCCTTCGTATTGCTGGGCGATCCGGCCATGCAGATGGCCTATCCTGATCTGAATGTGGTTACAACTTCCATCAATGCACATGATCCTTCATCAGTGCCCGACACGCTTAAAGCGCTCTCAGAAGTTACAATTACAGGAGAAGTCCGCGATCTGTCAGGCGAAAAAGCTACTGGTTTTTCAGGAACAATATTCCCAACAGTGTTTGACAAAGCGACCGAAAACTGGACCAAAGCCAATTCCGGCGATTTTCCTCCGGTTCAGTTTTATTTGCAGAAGAATCCGGTTTATAAAGGGCAGGTTGCGGTGACAAACGGCTCTTTCTCTTTTACGTTCATTGTTCCAAAAGATATTGCCTATCAATTTGGTGTTGGCAAGATAAGCTATTATGCCCGAAGTGCTGAAACGGATGCGAACGGGTATGATGATAAGATTCAGGTTGGAGGTTATAACAACGGGGCCCTGCCTGATGATGCAGGACCTCAGCTGGCGCTTTTCATGAATGACAGGAACTTCCGGTCAGGGGGGATCACAAGCGATAACCCTGTCCTGCTTGTCGATGTGAGCGACACATCAGGGGTAAACGCGGTGGGCAATGGCATTGGTCACGACATCACCGCGGTGCTTGATGGCAAAACCACAGATCCCATGATCCTGAATGATTATTATGTTTCCGATCTGAATACATTTAAGAGTGGTGAAATCAGCTATCCTGTCAGTTCACTGAGCGACGGTCCGCATCAGATTACTGTAAAAGTGTGGGACGTCCATAACAACTCTACAGAAGCCAGCATCGATTTTATTGTAGTTTCATCAGGTGAATTTGCCTTCAGAAACCTTATCAGCTTTCCAAACCCCATGACAGACCATACAACTTTTGCTTGGGAAACCAACCAGGTTGGACAGCCTCTGGAAGTTGAAATAAGAATTTTTACCAACAATGGCAGTCCGGTAAAAACCCTGAAACAGACACTTTATTCGCAGGGATACCGTGCGGCATCCATCCAGTGGGACGGGACCCAGGATGATGGGGGTAAAATCAGTTCCGGATTGTATGTTTATTCAGTAGAACTGAATGTTCCGGGCGGAGCCACGCACCGCCAAACCTCAAAGTTGGTGGTTGTCCGTTAAATTCGTACCTTTGTCAGCAAGTTCTACCATGGTGAAAAATCTATTTATTCTATTGTTCTCTTTTTTGCCGGTTATAGTATCAGCTTCAGTACCTCATGCCGATTCTTCTGTTCTGGCTGCGGGAGAATGGTATAAGCTGGCCATCACCCGTCAGGGAATCCACATAATCACGTTTCAGGATTTGGTTACCATGGGAGTTGACCCTTCAGCAATCGACATAGCTAAAATCCGGTTGTTCGGGAATGGTCCGGGAATGCTGTCGGAAGTGAACTCAGCCCCCAGGATTGACGACCTGAGGGAAATATCCATCCAGGTAGTTGACAATGGTGACGGTCATTTTGATCAGTCGGATTATATACTATTTTATGGTGAACGTGCTGATAAGTGGACTTATGAAAGGTTGTCCCGCCTCTATTCACACCAGCGAAACCTCTATTCCGACTCCACCTTCTATTTTCTGAATTTCGACCAGGGACCGGGCAAACGAATTCAGCCGTTGCCTGTCATGCCTGATCTGCCAAACAGCTACTCTTCAGTTTTCGACGATTTTTTATTACACGAACTTGATAGTCAGAACCTGATCAGATCCGGAAGGGAGTGGTATGGCGAAGTCTTTGATAACGTTCAAAGTCAGCGGACATTTCCATTCAATTTTCCGAATATCGACTCCCTGGCTCCGGTAAAAATCAGGTGGAGTGTTGCCGCAAATGCGCCGGTTCCCAGTTATTACTACTTGTCGCAGTCGGGTTTAACAATTGACTCGCTTAAAATCGATTCTACGAACCCCAAGGAATATACGCTGGCCGGATTGCATAAAGCCAAAATCACAACAATTGCCGATCCTACACCGGATCAAACAATCACGCTCTCATACAACATGCCCACCTCCAATTCAAAGGGATGGCTCAATTACATCGAAGTCATTGGCAGACGAAATCTGGTTTGGACTGATTCCCAGATGATTTTCAGAGATGTTACGGTCGTCGGGCCTGGTAAAATTACCGAATTCTCTATGAAAAATGCCGGCTCTTCGATCAACGTATGGGATGTGTCAAATCCCGCTTCTACATTCTCCATTGTGACGACCCTGGCGAATGGAGTGTTAAAGTTCAGCCGTGCCACCGACAGCCTGCGAGAATTCATTGCCTTTGATGGTTCGGTTTTTTACCCCATCCGCTATGCCGGACGGGTCACGAACCAGAATCTTCATGCCTTGCAGCCTGCAACCGTCATCATTGTGACAAACCCCTTGTTTCTTAATCAGGCAGTGCAGCTGGGGCAATTTCATCAGGAACACAACGGACTGTCATACAGGGTTGTAACGACGACACAGGTTTTTAATGAATTTGCCTGCGGCCAGGGCGATCCAACAGCCATCCGCGATTTTGTTAAAATGCTGTATGACCGGGGAACCGGAGAATCCCGCCCAAAGTACCTGCTCCTTTTCGGTGATGGTTCTTATGATCCCAAAAACCGCATTCCCGGGAATAATAACCTCGTTCCGACATTCCAGTCTTTTGAATCCCTTAATTCAACCAAAACCTATGTGACCGACGACTATTTCGGCATCATGGCCGACAATGCGGGCCAGGAAGCCAATGGTTCGATTGACATAGGCATCGGCAGGCTGCCGGTTTCGACCATTGAAGAGGCTCAGACCATGGTAGATAAAATTATCAGGTATTCATCCACTGGCTTTCCGGTGAAATCTGACTGGCGGAATATCCTGACGTTCGTGGCAGATGATGAGAACCAGAACCTTCATTTTCAGCAGGCTGAAGAGTTGTGTGCACTTGTAAAGCAGAAGTATCCGTTGTTCAACGTGAATAAAATTTATCTTGATGCGTATCAGCTGGTTAAAATTCCGGGTGGAGAGCGCTTCCCGGAAGCCAACCGGGCGCTGAACGATGCAGTGAACAAAGGCTCACTGATTGTAAACTATACGGGACACGGCGGTGAGACCGGCTGGAGCTTTGAACAGGTGCTGACCACAACCGACATCCTTGCCTGGAAGAATAAAGACAGGCTCCCCGTGTTTGTTACGGCAACCTGTGAATTCAGCAGGTTTGACAATCCCGAAAGATATACTGCAGGAGAGATGCTGATCCTTCACCCGAACGGCGGAGCCATCGGACTTTACTCAACAACCAGGCTCTCTTTCGCTGGAAATAACATCCAGCTTAACACGAGTTTCTTTTATCATCTGATGGACAAGGGAACAGATGGCCAATATCTCAGGATGGGGGATTTGATCCGGCTGTCAAAGAATGATATCAGCAACAATGCCCAGCTTCGCAATTTTGTTTTACTGGGAGACCCCGCTCAAAGCATCGCCTTCTCCGGTTATAATGTAAAAACAACTGAGGTTAACGGGAAACCCCTCTATTCTTATGATACCCTCAAAGGAATGTCAACTGTTACCGTGAAGGGCAGGGTTGAAGACGGAGGCGGGCAAAAGGTGACATCATTTACCGGAACGGTGAACTGCAAAGTGTATGACAAACCGGTTACGAATACAACCCTCGGGAACCGGCCTGAAAACAATGAATCATATCCCGCCCAGTTTGCGGTGCAAAACAGTTTGCTGTTTAAAGGAGATGTCCCCGTTGAGTCAGGAGAGTTTCAATATTCATTTGTGGTTCCGAGAAATATCGCACTTCAGTTTGGAAAAGGGAAACTGAGTTACTTTGCCTGGAATGATCAGGATGAAGCCTCAGGATATTCTGATCTTGTAGTTATCGGAGGCAGGGATGAATCCATCAGTGCAGTAAACCCCGGGCCCGATATTGCCCTTTACCTGGATGACAGGTCTTTTGTCAGTGGTGGCGAAACCGGGAATGCAGCCATATTGCTGGTTGATCTCTATGATACCAATGGAATAAACAGCCTGGGACTTGGTATTGGTCATGAAATTGAAGCTGTTCTGGATAACGACCGTTCCAGCGCAATGGTGTTGAATGATTATTATCTGGCTGAGTTCAATTCGTTTACGAGGGGAACAGTCGCTTATCCGCTTGACGGCCTTGCACCCGGCACCCATACATTGAGTCTGAAAGCCTGGGATATGTTTGATAACTCATCGGTGAAGGTGATCACTTTTGTTGTTCCTGGTAATTCAACGCTGATGGTGAAAAATGTCAGGAATGCACCTAACCCGTTGGTGGATCATACCAATTTCATCTATGAGCCCCAACCGTTTGACGGAGGCGCTTTGAGTGTTCAGATACAAATCTATAATCTGAAAGGAATCATGGTTGCGAAACTGGAACAAGGCTCCCCGAATTTCATGGCATCCGCTGCAGAAATGATATCATGGGATGGCACGGATTCGAACGGGAAAAAACTCAGCAATGGGCTCTATCCGTATAAAGTTTTATTTACAGCCGCGAACGGGGCTACTTCAGTAACGGCTCAGAAACTTATGATTGTGAGATAAATTACCCCTTCCCCCCAGCCCCCTTCCCCAAGAAGGGAAGGGGGAGTAAGTCCCTCCCTTTTTGGGGAGGGATATAGGGTGGGGTAAAGATGGATTTAGTGTGGGGTCAGGATTTGATTATGAACTAATTTATATGTAAAGCAATATCTCAAAACTAAAAACGTTAATTTTGCAACCTTTTTGTCATCAAATTATTATTTATTTAGAATTTAACAGATGAAGATCAGATTTTCTATTTTCTTATTGAGCGTATTTATCGTGTCTTTTACTTTTGGGCAGGGTGGCGGTACCACTTATACGGAACAAAAAGACGGAAGCAGGGTTATCTCTACAGCCGTCCCGTTTTTAACGATCTCTCCTGATGCCCGTGCGGGGGGTATGGGCAATGTTGGCGTGTCAACCATGCCGGATGCCTATTCCATGTTCTGGAATCCTGCCAAATATGCATTTATTGATAAAACTTTTGGATTTGGCATCGGGTACGTGCCCTGGTTACGCCAGTTGGTCAATGATATTGGACTTTACTCTGTAGTTGGTTATGGTAAACTTGGTGATAAACAGGCAATTGCCGGGTCTTTGCGCTTTTTCTCCATGGGTTCTGTTCAGTTTACAGATGATTACGGAACCAACACAGTTTTGGTTAAACCCAATGAATGGGCGATCGATGCGACTTATGCACGAAAGTTTTCAAGGGAGTTTTCAGGTGCAATCGCCGGCCGGTTTGTCTATTCTAACCTCGTTCCGGTTGATGTCAACAATATGAATGTGCAGCCAGGTACTTCAGTGGCCGCCGATGTAGCCCTCTACTATCATCATGAAATGGAGATCAAAGGATTGTCAAAGGCATTCATCGACTTTGGTCTCAATATTTCCAATATCGGGTCGAAAATGTCGTACAGCAGTTCGTCCATTGTAAGGGATTTTATCCCGACAACTTTACGTCTTGGTCCTTCATTTACCATGGATATCGATGATTACAACCGGATTGCGATTTCCCTGGATCTGATCAAGCTGCTGGTGCCCACACCTCCTGTTTATGAATATGACAGCGTGCAGAAAAAACGGGTCATTGTAAAAGGGATGGATCCGGATGTTTCACCTGTGAAAGGAATGATACAGTCGTTTTATGATGCACCTTACGGTTTTACCGAAGAGATGCAGGAAATCAACATTGCAGTTGCGGCTGAGTACTGGTACAATAAATTGTTTTCAATCCGTGCCGGCTATTTTTATGAATCAGTTTACAAAGGTGACCGGCAGTTTTTTACCGTCGGCGGCGGATTGCGGTACAATGTTTTTGGCCTCGATTTTTCCTACCTGATCCCGGTCAAAACCAACAACCCGTTGCAGCATACATTGCAATTTACACTGTTGTTTAATTTCGACAACGCCAAAGCCCCGGCAAAATCAGCTACAAACTAATTTGCCCCAGTTTACCACTTTACCCCCTATGTTCCGGATCGGTTTTGGTTTTGACACACACAAACTTGAATTCGACCGCAAATTCTGGCTGGGCGGGGTGTTGATTCCTCATGAAAAAGGTGCAACAGGCCATTCCGATGCCGATGTATTGATCCATGCCATCATTGATGCCTTATTGGGCGCGGCAGGACTGCGTGACATCGGAAGCCAGTTCCCTGACACTTCTCCTGTTTATAAGGATATAGACAGTAAACTGCTTCTTGCCCGTACCATGGAAATGATTGGAGACAAAGGATTTGTCATTGGCAATATTGATTGCACCATTGTTCTGCAGAACCCGAAGATCAGCGCCCGCATTCCGGCAATGACCGACACGCTGTCGGAACTGATGAAAACAGACCCGGGGCAACTCTCCATCAAAGCAAAAACCAGTGAGAACCTCGGCTTCATCGGCCGCGAGGAGGGTATCTCAGCTTATGCAGTGGTTCTCTTATTCAAAGGTGAAAACTAGCATAAACACTTTTCCCGTTCACCCGCTAACCTGCTCACCCGTTAACCTGCTCACCCGCTCACCCGTTCACTTCCCATAAAACCTCACCACAAAATCATCCACCAGCATCGGCTTCTTCCCGGTATTCCAGATGTAAACCTTAAGGATGCCATCCGGGTTCGAAAACTCCGGCAGCATCAATGAGAAGGTGCATTTTCTCCAGGTCTTTAAACTTTCCTGCGGCACATCATTCAATTTAAATCCCTGCCACCAGTTTTCCCCGGGGTGAATGGAGTCTGAACTCAGCACAACGAGTGCTCCGTTACTGGCTCCCCTGGTACTGTCCCAAACCATTAGCTCACCGGTAACATAGCAAGCCGCCGGCAATTTTGACAGCTGCCCCACCCTGATTGCAATGCCGGGACTGAATTGATGCAACGAATCAAGGTAACCGGCATGGTTGCCGGAGTATGCCCGTCGTGTTTCAACAATCGAATTGGTATTCCAGCCTTCAGCCGGTTTCTCAAAACCATTAGGAAATACGCCGGCAGGCTGATGCAGGTTTATATTGAAGCTGGCAATCTCTTCATTGCCTCCCAGGCAATTTATCACCGCTGAATCAGTACGCATAAATACTTGACGGAATTTAGCTTTATTCATGCTGTTGGGCTGGATCACCTGGTGGGTATACTGCCATGTTTGCACCAGGTTCAGCAGGATGAAAGGGGAGAGGATGACGATATATACGTAGACATTGGCCCTGAAACGTCCGGCATTCATGAGCAGGGCGAGCAGGATGGCGTAAATTCCATAGTAATCGATAAAGGGCCGTAATCCGAACCCATCGCCATAGTACCAGTTCCACCAGCTGGCAATAACGTATGTACTCAGCATCAGGAATCCTGCCATGCTGATAAATCGCATTCTGCTCCTGATTACCAATGGAATAAGGCCAAATAATGCGACCAGGATCAGTGGAGTGTAAATGAAAAGTCCTTTCTTCCAACTGAACAATACATTAATGATCTCGGGCCTGCTGAAATTAAACCCCTCGTTCTGATAGGACCAAACGGCAAAATGACCTGTTTGCATGTACCAAAGCATTACCTGGCTGGAGAGAATCGCCAGGAAGGAGAGTGTGAATATCAGAATGGGGAGCTTTTCGGACCGGGCTTTATGTAAAAACTGTCTCAACATTAACCTGTTTTCAAACATAAAGGGGACCAACAGGATAACGGCCAGGTTTGTCGGACGTATCAGGCCAGCCAGGCCGAGGAACAGCCCCATCCATAAGGCAGATTTAACCTTCCGGTTCTGAATTGCAATGACGGTGAACCAAAGGAATCCGTTGATGGCGAAAAATGAGAAAACGTGCGACATGGTTGGCTGCCACAAACTGTAATAAAACAAATTGGTGCCAAACAGGATTGAGATAAGCGTCAGGGTAACCACACCAGGTCTGATATGGAAGTGCTCAAGGATCTTTTTTAGAAAATTCAACCCTGCAAACAGGTAGAAGAGGGTCCCAAGTCCTATGAAAAACTGGAAGAAAAAGGAGAATCCATTGATCTCGCCCCCGGATATCCATGCAAAGAAGGTCCCGGCTAAAAAGAAAGGCAGCAGAAGCAATGCCTCACCCGCAAAGTACTTGTTCATGGAATGATTTCCGGATTTCACAAGGTATCCCGGCTTGTAGTGCCGGTATCCAAGGAGTTTTGCCTCCCGCTCCGCTACCTTTGAAAATGTGGCATCGTGGTCGATGATCAACGCTGGTAAATAGGCGTAGTAGCCGCGACCGTCGCTTGTAATGATGCTTTTCCACCCCGGAACACCGTCGTTGAACACCCGCATGCTCAGAAAGAAGGCCAGCATGAAGGCAATCATGCAGAACAGAACAATATTTATGGGTTTTGTGTGAACCATGAATTTTTTTAATTGTCAAATATAGAGAAGTTTGTCTTTTGGTAGATTAATATAATTTTCGTAATTTTGCAGTCCTTTTTAAAAATCTATACACTAATTAAAATCAACGAGAAATGTTAAAACAGTACGAAACCGTTTTCATTATGACTCCCGTTTTGTCTGATGAACAGATGAAGGAAACGGTAGAAAAGTATCAGAAATTCCTCGTCAGCAAAGGTGCTGAGATAGTTCACGAGGATCATTGGGGGCTGCGCAAGCTCGCCTATCCAATTCAGAAAAAGGCAACAGGGTTCTATCATCTGATCGAATTCAAGGCTGAACCTACACTGATCAAGGAGTGGGAAGTGACCTTTAAACGTGATGAGCGGATTCTCCGCTTTTTAACGGTGGTTTTTGACAAGCACATGCTCGCCTACAGCGAGAAGAAACGTGCCCGGTCCAAGGCCGCAAAGGAAGTAAAAGAATAATAACCATCCAAAAACTTTTTGATCATGGCAACGCAACAACAAGGTGAAATAAAGTATCTGACCCCGATAGCGGTCGATACCAAAAGAAAAAAATATTGTCGTTTTAAGAAAAGCGGCATCAAATACATCGATTTCAAAGACGCTGACTTCCTCCTGAAATTTGTAAATGAGCAGGGGAAGCTGCTTCCGCGCCGCATTACCGGTACATCTACCAAATATCAGCGCAAAGTAGCACAAGCAGTTAAACGGGCAAGGCACATCGCCCTCATGCCCTACGTAGGAGATTTATTAAAATAAGGAGGCACGAACCATGGAAGTAATTTTAAAACAAGACGTCCTCAACCTGGGCTATACGAACGAAAAGGTAAATGTTAAGCCCGGATATGCCAGGAACTATCTTATTCCGCAGGGCATTGCAATTCTTGCCACAGAATCCAACAAAAAGATTCTGGCAGAAACGCTGAAACAAAAAGCACACAAAGAGGCTAAAATCAGGAAATCTGCAGAAGATTTGTCAGACAGCCTTAAAAACCTGACCGTAAAAATCGGCGCCAAAGCTGCAGAAAGCGGTAAAATTTTCGGATCAGTGAATGCAATCCAGGTTGCCCAGGCATTGAAAGAACAATTTGATTTCGATGTTGACCGCAAGAAAATTCATGTTGATCATGAGCATATTAAGGAATTGGGTTCCTACAAAGCAAAAATCCATCTCCACAAAGATGTTCAGGTTGAAATCAGCCTTGAGGTCTTCGCTGAATAGTTCTTATTGAAAATTTGTAATTTTATCCCGGAATCCAAAAGGTTTCGGGATTTTTTTTATGTTGACACAAAGCCAGGTTAAACACATCGCTGCCCTCAAATTAAAGAAGTTCCGGGAGGAACATGGCCAGTTTATTGCAGAGGGGCATAAACTGGTTATGGATATGGTGAGCAGTGAATTTTTAATCACGGGGATCTATGCTTCCGGAGAATGGATTGCTGAAAACCATTCCATGGTCAGTGCGAAAAAAATACCTGTTTTTGAAACAACTGCCCGTGAGATGGAAAGGATATCTGCACTCTCCACCCCAAGCCAGGTGATGGCTGTGGTCAATATACCGGTACCTGATCATACAGTTTCAGGCATGCACGATTTCTCAAACTCCCTTTCACTGGCGCTCGACGACATCCGAGACCCCGGCAACCTTGGAACCATCATCCGTATTGCCGACTGGTTTGGGATTGAAACTGTGCTCTGTTCACAAAATTGCGTTGATGTTTACAATCCGAAGGTGGTTCAGGCTACGATGGGCTCCATTGCCAGGGTGAAGGTTTTGAGTTGTAATCTCGTTGAAGTGCTTGGGGGGACCCCGTCAGGGTCACCCACCCCGTCAGGGTCGCCCACCCCGTCAGGGTCACCCACCCCGTCAGGGTGCAGGGATGAGGTGCCCGTCTATGGAACATTCCTCGAAGGTGACTCTCTCTATGATCAAACTCTCTCCAATCAGGGTGTGATCGTGATTGGCAATGAAGCACGCGGAATTTCACCGGAATTGGCGCCATTCATAACAAATAAAATATTTATTCCATCATTTGGCTCTTCTGTTAATGGTAAAGCCGAGTCACTCAACGCTTCTGTCGCCACCGCAATTATTTGTGCCGAATTCCGGAGAGTAAAACCCAATCCAAATGCCTGAAAATCAACGGGAATTCAAATTCTGCGAAATGTACCCGAATCATGTAGTATATTACAGGTTGCTTCTGGGTTTGTTCATTGTTCTCATTAAATCTGCCAGCTATGCACAGGCGGTCCCGAATGAAACAATTTGCTATGACCCGTCAGTGAAGACGATCCAGGTATTTAAAGAGGGTTTTGAATTGTCACCCCCGATCATCCAGTTGAATTCAGCCGACAGGCTCTCTGTTCAGTTCGATGACCTGGATGCTGATATCAAGAGGTATAAATTCACCATTATTCATTGTGAATCAGACTGGCGTACATCTTCTGATCTTACCGTTTCGGACTTTATTGATGGCTATCGCGAGGAGAACATCGACCAGTACGAATATTCGTACAATACAACCGTAAGATATACACATTTCAGAACCATTTTCCCAACTGATAACATGAGACCGAAACTCTCGGGAAACTACCTGATGGTGGTCTATTATGATGATCCGGCCCAACTGGCGTTTACTGTGCGGTTCATGGTCACTGAAGCTTCACCGGTGGTGGTGGCCGGTAAAGTTGAGCAGAGCGGGCAGATATCTGGCAGGTACTCACGTCAGCAGGTCGACTTCGTCGTTCGTTTAAACGGCTTTCAGGTGATTGATGTGGGGCGGGAAATTAAGGTCGTCCTGATGCAGAATGGCAGGTGGGACAATTCACTTAATCTGACAAAACCCCGTTTTGCGAGAACGGATGAACTGGATTATCGTTTCGATGAAGCCATTTCATTCAACGGAGGCAATCAGTACCGGAATTTTGATATAAAAAGCCTTCAGTACCAGTCGGAACGGATTGCCAGAATTGCATATGATACGACCAATCAGGTTTATCTGCTGGCCGATGAACCACGCACCTTCAAACAGTATGCACTTGAAACAGACCTCAACGGGCGTTTTTTTATAAAAAACGAAGATCATGCAGAAAGCAGCAATACGGAAGCGGATTATGCCTGGGTTCATTTCTTCCTCCCTTATCCTTCATTGATATCCACCGGAACATTTCATGTGCTCGGAGAACTCACCCACTGGCAGGCAAATGAAAACAGCCGGATGTATTTTAACCCTGCGCATAAAGGATATGAGCTGAACCTCTTCCTGAAACAGGGATACTACAACTATATCTATGTTTTTAAAGAGAAAGGGAAAATGCCTTATGATGAGACCCTCATCGAAGGCAGTCACTGGGAAACGGAAAACGACTATTCAGCCTATGTCTATTACCATGAAACAGGCTCACTGTATGACCGGCTGATTGCTGTGAACTTCTTTAATTCAATCAAACGTTAACAGCCCATCCTTCATCTAGAATGGATATCCGATCCCGAAATTCCAAACGATATCAGATAGTTGCATCTTGTTGAAATACCAGCGGTCTCCTTCAGGATAGGTTGGGACGCGAAGGCTGATTGCGGGGTCAAACCGGAAGATGAAGAAATCAAAATCGAAGCGGATCCCTAAGCCGGCATCAAGGGCGATCTGGCTGAAGAAGCCCGGAAAAGTGAACTTTCCGCCTGGCAGATCCTGAGATTCCTGAAGCAGCCAGATATTTCCGGCATCCAAAAATACAGCGCCACGAATCCAGTTGTAAACCGGGAACCGGTATTCAATGTTTGCCTCCAGCTGAATGTCTCCGATCTGGTTGAAAGTTGCACTGCCGTCTACATTTTTATAGCTTCCGGGTCCGAGTGTGTACATCTTCCAGCCGCGCATTCCATTGGCACCCCCTGCGAAAAATGCTTTTTCAAATGGCAGTAACGAAGAGTTCCCGTAAGGAATTCCAATACCCCCGTAGAAACGGTAAACCAGCGAAAAGTTATTCGGGTACACGTTGTAATGTCTGAAGTCAATGTCAGGCCGCACATATTGTGAATAGGGCAAACCGAAAAGCAGGTAGGAGCCGTTATCCTGGGTCGGACGGTTTAGGATCTTGTCAAAGGCATAAATCAGGTTCCCTCCGGTTTCAAAGTTGGCCCTGATATAGAAAAAGTTCTTTACTTTACTGAGCTGCTGATTGCTGAATATAAAGGTGTATTTCAAACCGGCGACCATGTGGTCCGTATACTGATTCTTCAACCGGTTGTCTTTCTCAGCATTCATGACTGAATCGAAGTAGGCGTCAGTATATACTTTAACAAGAGAGACCTCCGCAGGATTTAGTGTGTGTTTGATCAGATCATTCTGTGCCCAGCTATATCCAAAGACGATATTTGAAATATGCTGATCATAATGCTGCTGGTGCTGAAAGTTATACCCGATGGTGACGGTGGTTTTTGGCTTGAATCTTTTTGGCAGTTTCTCTGGCTTTATCGGTATCAGAAACTGGGGAAATGTGAGGCCGGCATTTACCCCCAATTGTATCGTGTTGAAAAACGCATCGCCAGCCGATCCATCCGTTGCCTGCATCTGCAATGAACCATTCAGGTTGATCCGGAATAACTGGGCTCCTCTGAAAACATTGCGGTTCTGGTATCCAAGATTGCCCTGAACACCGAACGCTCCTCCTGAATTTGTACCATCAGTGGTCACTGAAAACGATTGTGCCGGAGCACGGGATAGTTCAACATGGCAATCAACAAGGTCCTGTGAACGAAGTAAAAAATCCTTCCCTTCCTCAACTTCCCTGAATTGAATGTTGATGTATTTAAAGACCTGCAGGCTCGAAAGTTGAGAATATGTCTGGTTGACATCCAGGAGGTTATAGTTAGAACTTGGGGTTATGAATATTGATTGGGTGATGGTTCTCGGTTTGACCTTGAACCGGTCCTGGTAGAGAAAATAGTAGGTATTGCAGGGCTGCCCCTTTGCCGGGCTTTGAAATGACTTCACCAGCGTGTCATAAGTGCCTGAAAAAGTCACAAGGTGGTCGAATTCAGGGTAAATATATATTTTATTAATAAAGTATCGCTTGTGGGGAATCTGCCTGATGGTTGTGAAATTGTCGAACGAGGGCATCACTTTATTGATGATTTCAAGTGTGATGTCACATTGCCGCTGCCTGAAATTCGTATCGATCCTGTATTTAATGTAAATGCTTGAAAATCGGAAAAAACCGTAATTCTGGAGGTTGCCGGTAATCCGTGTACGTTCTTCATCCAACAGATAGGCGTCGAAATTTTTACCCTTTTTAATCAGGCTTTTTGATGTGTCCTGATAAACGAAAACCGCGAGCTGGGTATCGGCAACAGAATAAAACAGGTTCCGGATAATATAAGGTTTTGATACTTCAACCCGGTAATGCACAACGGCTTTCTTCTTTTTATAAATAATCGTATCGCTGATGGCTGAATGGAAATACCCTTTGTTACCCAGGTACATGGTCATTTGCTTGATCGAAACCGTTGTAAGGCTGGTGTCGAGGAGAACAGGCTCGTCGCCGACCTTGGTCCGGAGCCACTTCTTGAATTTGGTGTCCTTTCCTTTGCTGCCCATATTGTAAAAAGCAATATTGGTGCGGAACAAGCCAAAGAGTTTGCTGTTGGGCTTTTGTTGAAGGTAGGGTTCCAGCTCTTCTGAAAGAACCTTCCGGTCCGATATCTTCAACTTGTTTTTAATCAGCAAATGCTCGCTGGAGTCAAGGTTTTTTGTAACGTTACAACCTCCCAGGATGAGCATAACCACTATGAAATAACAAATACCGGCTAAATATCTCGTGTTCAATTTCCAAATGCTGTTTGTTAACATACCATCATCCCGCCATTACCGGCAAGACATAACCACCCGGTATGTTTCCTGATTTTTTCCGAAAACAAAAGTAGGAATTATAATTCAATACAGGTGCCGACTTGTTAATGACTTGTTAACGCTGTGTTTATACCATGGAAAAGGAGTAATTTTGATGTCTGAAATGAAAAAGAACCGCACATATCTCCTTATTGCAATCTCTTCGATCGCATTGCTCATTGTGCTGATCATCCAGGTGAACTGGATTTTCCGGACAGCAGAAATAAAGGAAGAGCTGTTCAATGAAAAAGCCAATATGGTACTGTCACGAACAACGGATGCACTGCGTTCTGATAAGGAGACCTGCCGGAAAATCGGAGCCTGTGCTGATATGGATCGCACGGCAGGGCCAGTCGTGAAATTAGGAAAGAATGAAGTACATAAAATAGATTCGCTGTTTAATTATTACATGAAGCTGTACAACTTTCGCATCGACTACGCTTTTGTGGTTGTAAAACCCGGCTACCTGTCGACAATAAATGAAAGTGGTACTGCAGGTAATGTGTATAATAAACCTCTGGATGGTGAAGATAGCGATACCGGAGTTGAATTGAAACTCACATTTCCGGAGAAAAACCAATACGTTATTGCTGAAATGGGGGCCATGTTCATCACCTCTGTTATCCTGATCCTGGTGGTTCTTATTATGTTCTGGCGAACCATCCTGTTGCTCATGCGGGAGAAACAAATAGCCGAACATGCCGCCTGCTTTTTAAACAACATGACCCATGAATTTAAAACTCCCCTGACAAATATTGCTTTGGCCGGCAGGATGTTGTTAAAGGATTCAGCAGTAAACCAGGATCCGAAAAATAAACATTACTCGGAAATAATCCTGCAGGAGAATGAGAAATTAAGACTTCAGGTTGAACAGGTGTTGAGCATGTCGGCCCTTGAACGGGGTGAGATCTCTTTGCGAAAAACAGAACTGAATTTCCATGAACTTGTTAATGAAGCGGTGAAGTGTATGAGCCTGCAGATTGATAATAAGCAAGGGAACCTGAAGTTAAACCTGGAAGCCGGAAGCGTGGCGATTATTGGAGACAGGACGCATCTTGTAAATGGATTGTGCAACCTGATCGACAATGCCATCAAATACTCCGGCGATAAGCCTGAACTAACCGTCCGAACATCCAATGCCGGGCAAAAACTTGTAGTTGCTCTATCCGATAAAGGTATTGGTATCGCAAAGGAATATCAAAAGAGCGTATTTGATAAATTTTTCAGGGTTCCTGCCGGTGATGTGCATGATGTTAAGGGATTCGGTCTGGGCCTGACCTATGTCAAAAAGGTTGTGGAACTTCATAATGGAACAATTGAACTTCGGAGTGAAAAAGGAGAGGGCACAACATTCATAATTCAATTTCCCAATGTCTGAAGAAGTGTTCAGAATATTGCTTGCCGAAGATGACCTTAACCTGGGGGTCCTCCTGGTTGATTACCTTGAGACGGAAGGCTTTGTGGTAAAGCTTTGCAAAGACGGGGAGCTGGCATTAAAGGCATTTCAGGGCAGCCGGTTTGATCTGTGCCTGCTGGATGTTATGATGCCGAAAGTGGATGGCTTTTCAGTGGCAAAAGCGGTGAGGTTGCAGGACAGGAAAATGCCAATCATCTTTATCACGGCAAAGTCACTGAAGGAGGATAAATTGAAGGGTTATGGCCTTGATGCGGATGATTATATCACAAAACCCTTTGATGAAGAGGAGCTGCTCTGGAAAATCAAGGCAGTGATTCGCCGGCTCCCGGAAAACAGAGGCGACAGCAGAACTGAATTTATTTCACTCGGAAATTTTACATTCGATCACCACAATCAATCCTTGACAATAAGTGGTAAAACCAAACGAATCACAGCAAGGGAGAGTGAAATTCTCTGCTATTTATATACCCACCGCAACAACATCATCAAACGGGAGGATCTGCTGACAGACCTTTGGGGAGAGAATGATTATTTTTTCGGCAGGAGCCTGGATGTTTTCATTACGAAAATCCGGAAATACCTGAAGGAAGATCCGGATTTACGCATTGAAAATGTTTTTGGGGTCGGGTTCATTTTTAATGTGCCCTGAGATAGGTCCCTATTCAGGGATGTTGTAGAGTTTACAAACCTCCTTGTACGACATGCTCTTCAGCTCCTCTTTGCTCCTGTATCCGGGTGATCCTGATTTTAAGGCAGGGATGGTGCCCGGGATGGCAATAAACCGGAATTTATGGGCGGTCACCGGTGGTGCAAACATGTCGGTTTCGAATTCAATGCTTCCGTACTGGTGTATCAGAAAGTCCCAGTTTGCACCTACTGCATAAGCCGGCAGGGGGCGCACCGTCGTTGCTCCATAGATATCGCCGGCCAGCCAGACATAAGCCAGTATCACGCCGCGCTCAACAATATCCTCTGTGAGATCGGGGGCACTTGCCGCAAAAAACCACTCGCCCGAACCACCCGACCAGGCAGCTGGTGAGAACCATTCGGAATAATAGACCGGTGCACTTTGTCCGGCGGGTCCCTGGGGCCCCTCAGGACCCTTTTGACATGCTGTAAACGTAAAGGCCGAAATGGCCGCAAATAAAAATAATGTCCTGAAAGCTGTTTTCATTTTATCAGTTTTTTAAGATTAAATATTGAAAGTGGGAAGAGTTTATTTCCGTTTTCACAACAAAAATAGGACCATTGTTACTCTAAAATGTTACACAATTATTTTTTATCTTTTACGATGCATCAATGATGGAATAATATTTGCCGCCATTTTCATTCCTGGAGTTTACAAGGTGATTGATTTGCTCACTGTTATTCTTACAGCAGCCGCGCCCTCCTGTGGGCCTCTCTGATCTCATCTTTCAGTGTCATATGGACTAAGACACTAGTACAGGTGCCAGTGTGGAGTATCTCAATGAGTCGTTGGGACATAAGTCTGTTCTGGCAATCCAAAATTACCTGGCTGATTTTGAGATTGATGAGAAGAGGAAGCTGGCAGAGAAGTTGGGGGATTTTGGTGATAAAAGCTAAAACAGAATTCTACACACTCAAATGAGATCCGCAGTAACGTTGAATCTTAAACCTGTGAATTAATGAAAATGAATCCTGTTTTGAAGAAATCAGTTAATTTCAACTTCCACGAAATTTTTATCCAAAAAAGGCTTACATACGCTGTTAATCTGATCAATGTTCTTTCGGGAGATATTTACCCGGGCAGTTTGAATGTTATTAATAATCTTATTATGATCTCCTGAAAAGTAAATATTTCCCTTTGTTTTTTCAATCAAAGCTGCACCGAGATAGTCGCATGGCATGGTGTTTCTCCATTTTGGATGGATAATATCCAGGTCCAGTGATACCATAGCTGCAAAGACGGGACTGGTCATTAAATCAATTCCTTTTTCTTTTGGAGTCCCATTCTGCGACAAGTGATGTCCTACCTTGTAAAAAACTGTATTTTTCAGCAGGTAGTTAATGTCTCTTTGACTTGTAATCCCATTTGTTTGAATATCCCAGAAAAGTTTGTTGTACCAACTACTCCAATTTCCATATTCGGCATCCCCAGTGAATAACAGTACATGTTCGTTTGATTTTAATTGCAAAGCAAATGCGAGACTTGTATTATTCAGGCATCTTTCAAGCCGAATGGCGAGATTTCCTACATTCAGAAGCCAATCACTCTCTATACTCCGCCATTTTTCCTGATTGGTATATTTCTCCATGTATTTCTGAAAATCCGTGACAATATAATCCGTTTCAAAAGGATAGGAAATGGCAGTTCCTTCCTTGTCATTTACAAGTGCGTCTATGAACTCAAAATTGAATCCACTGGGTTTCTCCCGTTTTTTATAATAATCATCAGTTTTCCCTTCATCAAAGAGATCCTTAAGATTTTTAGGCGGTCCGAGGATTAAAAACCTGATTCCTTCAATTTCACTGAAACCATTGTAGATTTCTCCAGGCTCCCGAAATTCAACAACGGTATCATCTTTAATAATACCCCATGACCTGAATTTATCCACCATTGTTGTCCCTGCAATTTGATGCGCAGGAGGGGTAACATAGTTGAGTGAGTTGAGCCAATCCATGCTGCTGATAAACGTCTCTTTTAGGTGCTTAATATCTGCATAGTTCCTCTCTCCCTGGTAGAGGGTCCTTAAATTTTCATTATCCATCAATTTTGACACCTTTTCATATGCATTATAAATTGCCAGACGAATCTTTGAATGATGTTCCCTTAGGTCATTCGCAAATGGGTCATCTTTATCTTCCGTCCAGGCAAACCAAACGTTTTTAAATGTAATAAGTTTTGAAAATTTATCCTTAGCAGTTTCAAAACCACTTATGTGATCTTCATGTTCATGGGTAACAATCAACAAATCAATGATGCCATCAGTAAGTGCATGCATGTCATCAATAATTTCATCCAAACGGGTCTTGTCAAATTTATAACTGCCGCAATCCAGTAAGATATTAAACTTTTTTCCATCCATTTTATCTATCCTTAAAAGGAAAAAATCACCGGTGCCGGTCTTGTACATTCTGACAACAATCTTCGGGGAATTTGGATCTGCCATAGGATCAGGTTTTTTTAAATTTCAAATTATATTATAGTCTATGTAACATTGAAAATGGTTCAAGTAACGTGGTCCCTTGTTCAGGAACAAAATACGCTGCAAATGCACTTGAATTTGCTTTATAACCTGTCAGATAATTGTAGAGTGCCAATATCCTTTTCTCGTTTATTTTCATGCCAGCCGGTAGGCTGTCCTGGTCAAGGATTGGTTTGCTAATGCAATATTTCAGAGACATTTTGTCCAGGTCAAAGATTAACGTAACTCCTCCCATCAGGGTTAATGGATGATTTTCCGGTTCCTCATTTAATGATGAACCCCTGGGTTGAAAATGAACTTTACCAGAATCTTCTTTAACCACAACAAAGTGAGCATTCTGAGACAGGGTAATAATGATTTGATTGGTTTTATTGCCTTTTGGTCCAACGCGGGAAGCCAGTTTTAATGAGCGGATATAGAATGAAGGAAATGCTGTGCCATATGAGGGTGAGGGATTTACACCGAATTCTTTATATGTCTCGGAGAAAACCAATCCGGTTAGTTTCTCAAATTCTCTTGTGCTGAATTTCCCGGCAATTCTGCTATGCAGAGCGAAAAAGTCGTTTTCGTTATTTCCTTGAATATCTCCTTTTATATATTTCTTGGTGATATCAAATATTATTTTCCGATCGAAAGTGAAGGCCATCTCATTGCTGAATTTTCTTAAAAAATCCGAGAGAACGGATACAGATGACCCAATATTTTGAGCAACGGGCGCGGAATACTTTAAGCTATCTTCAGAAAGACTTTTTATCCCCTCCGGATATATACCTCTTTTCCGAAACGAATCAATGAATGCTAAGCGGTATTCACAACTGTCTTCTTCTTCGAGGTCTATGTCTGCAGTAATAATCCCCCTGAGATAATCACCAAAGGTAATGTCGACAGGGGGACAATAATCCAGTGCCCGGATGCACATATTTAAAACATGTTGTGCTGATTTTGATGCTTCTTTTGCCAGGCGGTTTACAAGATCAGGATGCAAATATCCTTCTGGCAGAATGCCGGAGCCTCCGGTTGCAATCCGAAGCAAATCGGCTGTCCTGTTTCTGTAAATGGTCAAAAACGTATCAAATACCGCTGATACTAAAATAGCACCCCGATTATGGGGTTCTTTTTCATTTTGATATTCAAGTCCATTTGGCACCTTGGCATGCCATATCTTCGTGTCCTTGTCAGTTACTCCGATAGCATCGCGAAGGGCACCATAATTGCCAACTGCTGAACCAAATTGTTGCGCCAGTTCTCCTAATAAGTTTTGTGTGGAAAGGTCACCTCTGGTCTTTGCAATCTGATGGGTAAGTACTTCAGGAAAAGTAAAGTGCTGGAAAAGTGCTACAATGTCAGCGATTGCTTCATGGAATGCCAGGACATCAGGATTTGTATCTTCCGAATATTTACTGTGTATGCCGTCGAGAATTGCATGTGTGGTTTCATGTGCAATGATGTCATGGCTTAAACAGGTAAATACCAGGGCATTTGGAAGGAGATCGTTTGTATTGTTTGATTTTGTTGAAAAATAGCCAAACAGAAGTGCCTTTTTCTGAGGACTATAAAAAGCATTCGCATCGCGAATGGCATGCGGATAAATCCTCAATGTTTTAACATACTCAGGGTCACTGGAGGTCTGATTATTTTTATTTTGGAAAATTTGATGCGGGCTCCACATTATTGGTCTGCCCAGCGCTTTTTCGAAGTTCATTATGGTCGTCATAGCAACAGCATAGCACATTTGCTGATGATATTGTGGATTGCTTTCACTCGGGAAGAGACCATCCTGGGCCAGAATGTAGTTGTTATTCAGGTCAACTGGAATATACCAGGTCTGTGTCGTCGGATCATAATCGATGACTTCAACATATTCACCAATTGGGCCTTCTTTTAGATTTTCTTCCCAGGGAATCTTGTAAGTCAGTAAATTGATGAATGCAGTATCAATCTTTTGCGAAAGGGACGGATCGAATGCGTACCCTCTTAATTTTCTGAATGGTGGAGCCTTCTGAATCATAGGAATAGGGTGTTTTCAAAATTGTTATGTTTAAAATCCTTATTCTTTACCCAGTTGACCAAAAATAAGCTCATCCGGGCTTTGCTCCGTAACTATTCCCGGAGCATCTTCGATTTTATCAATCATGGAAGTTGTCATTCTTAGTGTCCGGGGATTAAATCCTCCACCCCACCAGATAAATGGATTTTTCAATTTGCATAATCCAAGTAAAAGGGTCAGGCCTTCAAGAGCTTCAATTTTATATCCTATACTTCTCTGTGTGGTTAAGCTTAATTTCACGGTGGCATCTGCCAAATTGATGTTTTCGATGCCTGGACTTTCTGCTCCGAATGATATTCCAGCATTGTTGCCTGCAGAAATGGCGATGATAGTTTGCCCAGAAGAAACTAAGTCTGTCACGACACAATATTCTTTTGACCATCTGCCATCTTTCATTATTTTCTTCAATAAAGTGCCAATTTCCGTTTTATTTGAAATTCGCGTTGTACTGCATCCTGCAGCATTAAAAAATATTGCATCTTTATGTGAGAATGTTATCTCTAATGCTGCTTTGGCTGAAACTCCTTGTATGGTGCCCGACCCTTTTGCAACAAGGTTGATATCCACACCTCCTTCAGAGGTGAATTCTTTATGATCCTTCTGGGGGTCTTGTGTGATTTCGATAACACCTCCTTTAAATTCGTCAAAATCATTTGTAAGATTCCCTTTGGGAATAAAGATATTTCCTGCCATAATTCCATAGTCCCCCAGACTTACTGGCCCACCCGGTTCCCAATTTGCGTAAAGGACTTTAAATTGCTTCTTTATTTCATTGGCATAAAGATTTGCGACACTACTCATAATGAACGTATTTAGATTGAGCCTACTCTTGCTGGTTTTCGGCGGCCCCATTTCAAGTATATCAGGTCCATGATCAGGTACGGAAATAGGTCAATGGTGAAGATACAGGCAAGTTGTAACCAACATACAATGATCAACCAGACCCTTATGTGACATGTATATGTATTGTGAAACGAATATACAAATAAAATATTTAATTTCGACAAAACGCCAGAAAAATATTTTTATTAATAGTTTTAGTGTGAGGAATTAACCATTGTAAATAAGTCAATATAATAGGCTAATGTTATAGCCGAATATTACAACATCCGGCATTTATTTAATTCGAATAACCTCCCTGATCCCGGCTGTGGCTCTGACAATACCTGAATAGGCGGGTTAATCCTTTTTGCTGCTGATGCAGACCCATACCAGGAAGGTCAGCATAATGATTGTCCAAATGGGAAACAACGGTATGCTTTCATTCCACAGCAAGCAAATTATCGTAAAAAGAATATTCTGTCAACTTATCTCTTATTCCCCAACAGGCCTGTTTACCTGTGTTTTCAGAATGTTATTCTGGTTTGAATTCTCCTCCATGATCCTGACCAGCGATTTTTCGTGACCCGGCACGATACTGTTCAGTCCGAAAACAGAGAATGGGGCCGGGGTTCCGTTTTCCGGCTTTTTGGTGCAGGCGATTTTTGATGATTCCTTTGTATGAATCGTAACGGTTCTGTTTGCGATCTCCAGTCTGTGAACTGACTTAAGTTTGACTGTGCCATCGCTAGTGTAGATTTGCCTGGTCCTGGTTTTGACAAAGGCTTCATCGAAAAAGGAATCAACTTTTCTGAATAATTCATTTAATTCTTCCAGCAAAAGGTCAATCGGGCTCATGTCGTTGATGTTGTCCGGCAAAAATAATCCCGGACTACGCCAAACTATGACGTGGTATAATCATGCCAGGAAATTATTTTCGTTTCCTGAGAACCACTTCTTTGAATTACCGGGAATATTCAGTTGAATTAACCGAATAAGTTGGAAATTGGTGTAGCCAGAAATTCTTCAACCGGGATCCCTTCCCTGCCGACAAGCAGGATTTTCGCAGGATTGAAATGCTGGTCAAAGGCAGGAATGCCCGTGGATTGTTTATTGCGTCCGCTTTTCACTTCTATGCCAATCGTTTTATCACCCTTTTGCAAAACGAAGTCCACTTCGTGGTTGCCCTCCCTCCAGTAGTAAAGGTTTATGTTTTCTGTAATGGATTGGTTGAGCAGGTGAGTTCCTATGGCCGATTCAACCCATCTGCCATATATTTCCGGTTGACCGGATAGTTCCTGATGTTTCATTGTACTCAATGCCGACATCAGTGCCATATTGAATACCTGGAATTTTGGACTGGAGGCACGCTGACGGATGGTTGAAGGAGAATATTTCTCCAATCCCCTGATCATGCCGGCACCTTTAAGAAGCTTCAGGTAATGGGCCAATGTAGTTGTATTCCCGGCATCCTTCAATTGTCCGAGGATTTTGTTGTACGACAGGATCTGTCCCGACCAGGCACAGGCCAGGTCGAAAAGGTTGCGAAGTAACACAGGTTTGTCAATTCTCACCATTAACAATATATCCCGCATCAGCGTTGTTTCAATTAACGAATGACGGATGTACTCCTTCCAGCGGCTTTCGTCGGTGATCAGGTCGGCCGGGCCCGGATATCCTCCGAACCAGATAAAATCATCTGCTGTAAAACCAAAGGCATCATGCATCTCATTGAATGACCAGTGGGGAATATAAATCACTTCAAAACGCCCGGCCAGCGATTCACTTAATCCCTTTTGCAGCATGAGTTGTGATGAGCCGAGCAGGATAAGTTTTATCGGAATATGATCAAAGCTGTCTTTGTCCCAATGGATTTTAACCTGGTTGCTCCAATCAGGAATTTTCTGTATCTCATCGATCACCAGCAATGCTTCTGACGATTCTGCCGACCGTGCCTTCAGCCGGATTGTCTCCCATTGCTGTTGTAACCAGAGAGGTTGAGTTGCTTCATCCGCAGATGCATAATGCCAGGGAAACGAATATTTTTCCAGTAACTGCCTGACAATCGTCGTTTTTCCAACCTGGCGGGGACCCATCAGAACCTGGATGAACTTACGTTTCAATTGAAGCCTTTTCTGGATTTTCGTATAATATGGGCGCTGAAACATGATGATGTTTTTGCAAATATAATAATTTACTCAATGTATTGAGATAATTTACTCAATATGATGAGTAAATATAAATACCTGAAGCAAAGGAAGAGGAGGACGAGTCCAACAACAGGCAGAACCGGGTTTAAACCGAAACCTTGTGCTCATAATACCAATAATCAGGTATTTGCGATTTAAATTCACCTGTAATGACCATCCGGTGGCCACCGGCTAAATCTATCGTGAAACGATAATCCCCCAGGTTCTCACAATCCCCGAAGGCCGGAATGGCCGACTTCAAAGTTATCTGCTTTATGTTATCGAGGGGTATGGTAATTTTCCACTCCCTGATGTCCATTTACAACACGGAGTCAAAAGAGCATCTTCGCCTCCTTCCGACATTTTCCTCTATTCCGATTATTTTCCGTGGAAACATTCAACCTTTCTTGACACTCCAATAATATGGGACGATCTCAGAACCCTTGTTTCCCTGGAATCAATGAAAGAACTCGCGCCAATAGGTACTGCCCGTCATCCCGGGATCCTTGATTTCCCCGAGGGTAGCGTTGCCACTGGGAGGGTACTGTTCCTGAAAATCCGGATCGATTCCAATAAGATCGGATCATTTACGATGCCGGTGATTTATGCCTTCTCATGCAATGAATCCCTATGCGGAGAGAAATTAATTCCGTTGAAGGCAAGGCTTTCCCACATCATTCATGTGAGATATGGCGGCGGGTGCGGGGGAGGAGGGAAGTCATCCGGGATCTGGCTGCTGAATGTATTGAGAAAGCTCCATTGCGAACTTTTTATTTCTGATGGACATTATCACTGGCAATCCGGGGACTATGAAGCGGTAAGGTATTATCCCGAACTTGACGGACCGGCAGATACGGGTGTTTTGGAATCTGTCAGAAAAATGAACAGTGAAAGCTGGTCGGGTCATGGAGATGTGAGCTGGAACATCTTAGCAAGAACGGCTCAACCAACCGGTTTATTCTTGCACTCATCATGAAAGATGATGAATTCGCAGGGAGGAATTTCAGGTCAGGAAAAGTAAAGTCTTAGTTTTTTTGAAATCAGGGCATACGTATTGTCCAGATGAAAAAACTGATACAGAAGGATGGCCAGCAGTGTGGATGATGTTAATGAGTTGCTGAAAATAATTTGCAGTGATTTGGGCAGATAGGCAAAAAGCTCGGGCACAAACTGTGTGCACAAACTAAAGATTATCGACAATCCCACAACGGCTATCTTTTTTTGATCCAGTTTCACTGAGAATATCTCCTGGAATCCGGTTATTACCATAAAAACAATGGCAAATGTAAGAGCCGCTCCAACAACAGGAGGTGGAATGATGGAAATAAGCAGTGATATCCTTGTGAAAAATCCAGCGATAAGTACCATAATGCCCGCTACGATTCCTATCCATCGGCTCACTGCCTTGGTTGCTGCGGCCAGCCCGACATTACCTGATGAGGTGTCGACTGCCATCGCCCCCAGCACTCCCGAAAGGGATGTTGTGAATCCATCAGCCCAAAGGCCTCCGGCTATAGGTTTCATGTCCATCTCTGTTATTTCAGGAGTGGTTATTTTCTGAGCAGCTGCCAGGTTGCCGAAAGTTTTTAAACTGCCGCAAAGTGAAATGATTAAAAACGGGAACATCAGACTCCAGTTAAACTGGAGCTCGAAAAAATTGAAAGGCATCCTGGGTATGGCGAACATAGGTATTCCCGGCAGGCTTACATAGTTTAAATTTTCAGAAGGAATAATTAATATATAGAGCAGCCAGCCGATCGATATCCCGATAAGGAGGCAAAATAATTTGAAATTTCCTTTGCCCCAGATATTCAGAGAAGTAATCAGGAGTAAAGTAACAATAGCCGTGGCTACATCCTGCCAGAGAATAATATCGCTTGAGTATGGTGAACCGCAGAAATTCGCAAAAATAAGGGGGATAATACTGATACCCACGTTGGCAACAACAATTCCAACCACCACGGGAGGAAATAAATTACGCAGGTACTTTACCACAGGAGCAAGCGCCATTTCTATAATGCCTGCAAAAATAATCATCCCGCGCATCAGCGGGAATCCCCCCATCCAGAAGGCCTGGAGTGACAGGCTGAAATAGGAGGGGCCACACACATTTGGACAGAGATAACCTGAACCAAAACCTTTAATTTTAAAACCCTGCAAAATAGAACCAATCCCCGACACGATCAGCGTCACGCTCACAAAAGAGATGCTTAAAGCGATATCGCCGCTGATTTCTTTAATGAAGATTGCCGGCAAAATGGAGGTTGTAAGTATGAGCACGGCCTGCTGTAAACTAAGAAATATCAGTTTTCCAACAGGAGGCACCTGATTTTGCGAATAAAGTATTTCGTTCTTTTCCATATATAATAACTATTTAAACCAGGTAGATTGGGGAGCATCTATCATAGAGCCAACAATGACATATTTGTTTCTGAGCTTTGTTTTACGGCAATAGATCACTTTTTTTCTGATATTCATTGACTCTGGTGAGGTAAACTGAAGTATATTCCATGTTTCATCTGTCGTTTTCAACTCCTCTGCTATTGCCTTGAAAGGAAAATGGTTGGTTGCATCCCTGAATAACAGCAGGTTTGATTTTGACTCTTTTTTGTAACTCGGGTCAATGATTGAGTTGCCATTAAAATCATAAATGAAAATAAAACAATCGAAAAACACAAAAGGCGATTGGGGTGCCTGTATGTATTCAAGAGAGGAATCCCCCTTAACGGAAAGTAAAGTGCATGCTTTTTTGACGGAAATTTTAATGAATTCCTTTTCAGAAATATAGCCATACATGCCCGCACCAATATAACCATCAGAACCGTCCTTCAACACAACTTTCCGATGACAGGCTGTTTTCCATGTAGGAAAAATATTGTCAGGGCGCGGCCAGTTAAAGTGGGCCCACGCATCGGGGTTGTTGATGGTGTCAGACAAAGCTTCTAATATCAGGTTGTGAATAGGCTTGCCGAAAAGGTCTGTCTGGTCTGTCACCACGCGGTTGATTTTTATGCTGTCTTCGCCATGGTAAATGCAAAATGCATCACTATTCCTGTAGATATAGAAATAGATACCATTAGATATCTGAGTTTTTTCGTATGCTTTCAGTGCCTCAAGGCCCTCGTTCTGAAAAATTTCAGCAGCCTCCTCAACGGTGTTAAGCAACAGCGTTGTTCTTTTATAATCGTAATTTCCGGTCGTTGAATTTCTTTGACCGGGATTGGCCTTGTGATCGGTGCACGACGATATAAAACATGTCGTTAACAGGAGCAGAAGGACAATGCAATGCGCATGTTTGTTTTTTTTAAAACGGTTTTTGTGCATATGCGATTGACTTTTAAATAACCTTTTTCTTTTATCAAACATAAGGGGAGTTCTCGAGTGTATCTATTGTTGTTCAGATTAATATGCTTATTCCTGTTGAAAAATTATGACAAATAAATCAATTTACCGCAAATCTGTAATATCGGGCGTCTGATCGGCAAATTAAGATTAGGTATGTGTGAAACATGGGTAATCTGTGTGAAGATTCAGGTAAGGTAATTGGTTTTAAAATATTCCTGGAATTATCAGTCGATGAATGTTAAAATAAACACAGTGTATTACGGTTAAATCACCTCCTGTATCTTATGAAACACGCACTTTCAAAGGTAAACATTTTGTTGAACACCATAAAGCAATGTAGTCCTTTAAAAATGAAGACCGGTATATTATGAAAAAGCACCAATTGGCGGCAGTTTTGTTTGTTGTGATGGCCTACACAGCCATATTCAATATAGATGGCTGGTCGCAGAATAAGGTGAAAGCCGACACGGGCAAGGTCAGTTTAATCGTTGTCAACGGGTGTTGGTCAGGTTGACTTCCAATCTGAATACACTGAAATCGGCAGTCCCTAAAGAAGGTCGCCCTTGACAGTTCCAAGCTACAGCGCCCTACCAGCAGGAAGCCCTGTCGTTGTAAGTAGCTTTGCCGTTACTGTTTGAACACTATCTTTTAGGATTTATAACTTCATGTAACTTGTTCATTAGCAGCGGAAACCTGTCTTTCCTTGACAATGGATTCATGTGACCATAAACGGCTTCTTCCATTGTCGGACTTAACAATTTTGTGAATTCGAATTGGAGATGGTGCAAAACATGCTGAGGTGAAGTAAGAATTTCTTCTACCATATTGAGCCGGTTATCCATTACAAATATGATGTCTTCAAGATCATGACTGGTTCGTGGATCCTTTCCCCTGCTGTGGAATGCCTCAAACTTAGTGGAGAGAAAATATGCGACAGGCAATATTCGGATCGCAGTAGTTTTTTTCAGCGTGACTATCTCTATATGCTCAAACCCTTCCTTGAACCATGAGTTCGCCAAGGGCAGCAGCTACTTCGATGATGCTTTCTATATCAATTTTTCTGTCCATAGTATTAACCGATTCGATTTGATAACTCCTGGATTGCGATTGCCTGTTCTCTTGATCTTCCGATCCTCAGGGCATCAATCAATGATAATAGTTCATATAATTCAGCATCCAGTCTGGCTGCTTCCACCACCCCGGGATGAAGAGGTTCAATAGCCTGTCCCCGCTGTTCTCCCAGCGGATCAGGCCATACGTAGAACTCCTGGCTTTGAATAATTTTATTTAATGGTGGTGCTGAATGGGCTGTTGGCATCCCTCTGACAAGCGCTCCGGGTTGTTGCGGATAAACATATTTAAGACCATGTTCCAGAAATTCAAGGAATGCCTGCCTCATAAGTTTTCGTTTGCCAGCATCAAGCAATCCTGCAATCATAGAACGATTGAGGGATTCACTAACCTCTGAAGGGCTGATAAACAATGTAGTGTAAAGGTTTTTTCCATTCCACACTTTATCCTTTAGAGTGGCTATTTTCAGTAGAATGACCACATCCTGGGGTCTCATCCCATTGTGCTTTTTCATCAGGTTGTATTTAATTCGCGATACGCGAATCGCGAATTGCAAATATACAAGGTTTTTGAATCAATGCGACTTTGTACAATAATTTTCTCAAAAGGGGTGCGAAAAGTTAGTCATGGAAAAATCGTGTGATATAGATAGCTGATATGGCACAGTAGAAAATGAGTGCCTGGATAGGATAGGCAAAAAAAAGGTTTCAGAATTTCTGAAACCTTTTTTTACCTGTGGGAGCAACAGGATTCGAACCTGTGACCCTCTGCTTGTAAGGCAGATGCTCTGAACCGGCTGAGCTATGCTCCCTCAATTGAGGGTGCAAATGTAATAACTTTTTTTATACATCCAAGCGTCCAGGCAAGGATTCTTTGATTTGTTTTAAATTTCGGCTCAAATAAATGTGAATCAGCGCAAAGTTTCATCGGGGATAGAGCCCGAAAAGCTTTTTAACCGTGCGATGAAATTTGTGAATGCCGGTTACCGGGTCAAGGTGCATCAGGATGCACTCACCGGTGACCAGGTTGATGGGGTGTGACATGGCCAGTTCAATTGCTTCGGGGGTGTCCGACATCTGCTGGATCCAGATATTGTCGATCCCTTTCGCAACAGCTTCTGTCACCACGCTTTTTGTCTGTTTTTTTGGCGTTATTATCAGCAGGCTGTGTACGTTGAGTGGCAATGCACTCACACTGTGGAAGCATTGAACCCCTCCAATCTGATCACTCTCCGGGTTGATCGGGTAAACTTCGAACCCCTTCTCCTTCAGCTGCTTGAAAACCAGATGCCCGAATTTCTTTGGATCCCTTGAAACTCCTGCAACTGCGACCCTGCGGATCGCAAGAAATGAGTCAATAGCGGCTTTTGTTGCTTTCATCGGTCATTTTTTATACATGAAATAAACGGCTAAAATTAAAAAGAAAACCCGATCAAAGGGTGTAAAATCCCCGCATTATGGTGATTTATTTAGGTGGGTAGCTGCAAAGTCATGGGAAATATAGTTGTCCATGCTTTGGCAGACATTTGATGAAAACAGGATCCCGTATTCGACAAGTTGATCCAAGTCCGACCCCGTCAGGGTGCTTGACCCCGTCAGGGTGCTAAACCCCGTCAGGGTGGTCAGCCCGCAGATGATCCCGGCATTGAATGCATCACCCGCCCCGATGGTACTTATAACAGGAATTGACGGAACAACACTGTTTTGCGTATAATCATCGGAAACCACCTCAACCCCTTCACTGTTTTTCGTATATATCAGTAAGGGACAGCCGGCATTTTTAACACACTGAAAAGCCTGGTGTGAGTCGGTTACGCCAAAGATATTCCTGAAGTCCTCATCCGACCCCCTGACAAGGTCGGCCATGCGGATGTTTTCCAGGATCCATGGCTTCAGTGTATCCAATTCGCTGAGATGCGCAGACCGGAAGTTAGGATCATAGATGATGAATGCCCCGTTGGATTTTGCACCGGCAACAAAATCAATGAGTTTTGAGCGAACAGGACCGGTAAGTGCATAAAAGGATCCAAAAAGCACAATATCCCCTGATTCTGCTGAAGGGAGGACTTCCGTAAGCCGTTCCTCAGGGAAAATTTTGTAAAATGAGTATGCGGCATTCTTTTGAGAATCCAGAAATGCAAGAGCCACGGCAGTTTTTCCGTTGCTGTACCGGGAGATATATTCTGTTGATACACCATTTTGCAGCAAGAAATTCTGAATGATATCTCCCGCATGATCGTTCCCGAAATCACTGATGAAATTTACAGGTATCCCTGCCCGGCCAAGTGAAACAGCCGTGTTCAGCATGGAGCCGCCCGGTATCGCTGCCAGTGGCTGGTCTCCCTGGAAAATAATGTCAAGAACAGTTTCCCCGATGCAAAATATCATGCTGGTCCTGTTTTAAGTGTCAGAAGATCCAGGTTAACTCCTGTTTAGGGTGTATATATGCTGCACCTTACCGCTGACGGGTCACGGGTCACGTGACACAAGTTACACGTCACCACAGTTAGTATTCAATTTCCAAATCCAGCTCCTCCCTGAGGGTCCGCAGCATCGGATTCTTTCCTGCCATCAGGTCAAATTTTTCCTTGTCTGTATAGGGTTTCAGGGTTTTATGGATTTCTGCAATGGTCGTCTGAAGCTGGATTCTGAAGTTGTTCAGATTGTTGCGTAAAAACTCCATCATTTCGGTTTTTCTGAGCGAGAGCTCATCGTCGAGGACTTTGTTTTCAAGGGTGAAGTTAATAACCCATCCCTCGGTTAACACCGGCCGCGAATTCTTTAAAGTCGAATAGAGGTGCGGTGAATCATGTTTCAGTTTTTCAGCATAATCATCCCAATGGATGATTAATTCTGTTTGTGTAAATGGAGTCGCAATTTCACTCCTTGCCACTTCACCCTCAGCGGTTAACTCTTCAATGCCATCTTTTGGTACTGGTTTTTTTATGGATGTAATACTGGTAAAATCATTTTTAATATCTCTCATTTTAACAGTTTCCTGCGGCTTCTTTGCCGCCGGTGGCTCTGGCGGTTCTTGTTGAACAGGGGCCTTTGCCTCTGCAGGTGGCGGCTGGATCACCGCCGGAGCCGGAACACCTGCAGCAACCGGGGCTTGTGGCGTTGTTTCCCTGACAGGAAGTTTGCCGGGACCAGCTATCGGTACTGGCGAAGCGGGCGGTGAAGATGTGTTGAATGTCGTCAGGGCACACATCTGCATTAGCGAAATTTCAAGATGTAAACGCTTGTTGTTGCTGGTTTTGTAGTTCAGATCACAACGGTTGTTGTTGTCAAGCAATGATAAAAGGAGGCTGACCGTACATCGGCCTGATTGCTCCACGTAATGGTTCCTTATGGACGGAGCGGTTTCAAGTAACCGGGCTGTTGCAGCATCTTTGCAAACCAGGATATTACGGAGGTGTTCCCCGAAGCCGGTCAGAAAATGCTGGCCTTCAAACCCTTTGTCAATGATGTCGTTGATGGTCAACAGGGTGCCTGAAATATCTCCCAGCAGAATCTGGTCTGTGATCTTGAAAAAGTATTCATAGTCAAGCACATTCAGGTTTTCCAGAACGGTGTCGTATGTTAATTTATCCCCGGCAAAACTGACAAGCTGATCAAAGATCGAGAGTGCATCCCGCATGGCACCGTCAGCCTTTTGCGCAATGATGTGCAGGGCGTTATCATCGGCGCTGATGTGTTCCTTGTCTGCCACATGATGCAGATGCCCCGCAATATCTTCTACGGTAATACGCTTGAAATCAAATATCTGGCACCTTGAAAGAATGGTTGGAAGGATTTTATGCTTCTCTGTGGTTGCCAGGATGAATTTTGCATAGGCAGGCGGTTCCTCCAGCGTTTTCAGAAAGGCATTGAATGCAGAAGCCGAAAGCATGTGGACTTCATCGATGATATAGACCTTGTACCTGCCCATCTGGGGCGGAATGCGTACCTGGTCAACCAGGGTGCGGATGTCGTCTACCGAGTTGTTTGAGGCTCCGTCAAGCTCGTAAATATTGAAGGATGCGTTTTCATTGAACGAAACACACGAGTCACATTCATCACAGGCTTCCAGGGCGGGGGCCAGGTGTCCGCAGTTGATCGTCTTGGCAAGTATCCTGGCACAGGTTGTTTTACCAACACCCCTTGGCCCGCAAAAGAGAAATGCCTGGGCAAGCTGGTTGTTTTTAATGGCATTTTTCAATGTGTTGGTGATGGACTTTTGCCCAACCACCGTGTCAAAAGTCTGCGGACGGTATTTCCTTGCCGATACAATAAAGTTCTCCATGAACGTGTTTCCTTCTATTCTTAATTATTAGTCAAAAGTACGAAAGTTTTTGTTTTTTGCGTAATTTGGCTGCAACAAACCATGCGCTGTTATGCTGCTTATTCTTACTTCATTGATTTCAAACCGCCTCACGTACATATCCAATCTCATGGTTACAGGGATGCTTGGAATCGACGTAAG
The DNA here is from genome assembly GCA_903926565.1 of uncultured Bacteroidales bacterium. Lineage (GTDB taxonomy): Bacteria > Bacteroidota > Bacteroidia > Bacteroidales > FEN-979 > CAIVAT01. Next base: position 23,394 of record CAIYJU010000210.1, on the reverse strand, counting down.
ATTAACGGCCTCAAGGGAAGAATTCATCAGCTATTCCGGCCCGAAAATAGTATATTCCCCACAACCTTTGGGTGATGGTCTTTATATTCAGGCATCTGATCTCCTCTTCCAGACAACGTTCATCCACCATGATGTGGAATGTACCGGTTTCAACGGGGTGCCGGTCCTGTTCGGAATGACTCATCCCTTGTCTGCGTTGCCATTTGATCCCTTTGCTGCTGCATTTTATATGGTCAGCCGTTTTGAAGAGTATCATTCGCATAAGAAGGATAATTACGGGCGATACCCTGCCACTGAAAGCATCGCCTGGAAGGGCAGGTTCCTCGGGATTCCCATCGTCCATCTCTGGACCGGGATGCTGGAAAACCTGCTGATCAGCCACTATCCGGGATTGAAGGTCCGTCGTCCGGAATACCGCTATGTCCCGACCATTGATATTGACCATGCTTGGTGTTATCATGGACGTTCATTCACCCGGACCCTGGGCGGCATCGGACGGTCTGTCATGCGTTTAAAGCTCCCGGAAATTACAGCAAGATTGAAAGTCCTGGCAGGCCTGGCCCCCGATCCTTACGATAATTATGATTTTATCGAAAGTGCCCATGAATCTTATGCAAACTTTCCGTTATACTTTGTTCTTTTTGCTGATTATGGAATGAATGACAATAATGTTACGGTCACATCCCGAAAATTCACCAGGCTGTTGCAGGACCTGGATAAGCACGGGAGCGTAGGTATTCACCCATCGTTGTCCTCAGGCAGGCACCTGGTAAAATTTGAGGATGAGTACGAAGGGTTGTCTGCGGCACTGAACCGTGATGTGAGCATCAGCAGGCAGCATTTTCTTAAATTGTCCATGCCTAAAACGTATCGGACACTTATGCAATTTGGAATTAAGGATGACTACTCCATGGGATATGCATCTCATCCCGGATTCAGGGCTGGCATCGCAATGCCATTCTCCTTTTTTGACATAGGAAGGGATGAAGTTTCCAGCCTTATTATCCATCCTGTTTCGCTGATGGATGTAACGATGAAGGATTACCTGCGTCTTAGCACAGTTGAAAGCCGGGAGAAAATTGCTGACATGATCAAAACAATCAAATCCGTGAATGGCGAATTCGTGAGCCTCTGGCACAATGAAAGCCTTGGAGACACCGGCCGCTGGGAAGGTTGGAGATCAGTGTATGCGGAAATGGTAAAACAGGCTTCCACCTGATTCTGAAAATGATAAAATACCTTGAACATACTCAGATCGACCTGGTTAAATGGGATAACTGTATCAGTCATTCACTGAACAGAAGGGTTTACGCCTGCTCATGGTATCTTAACCTGGTCAGTCCGGGCTGGGATGCACTGGTCGATGGAGATTATGAGCGTGTTTTTCCACTCACCCGCAAACGGAAACTGACCGTCAGCTACCTGGCGCAGCCCTATTTTTCTCAGCAACTCGGTGTTTTTTCACCTGGTGTGATAACGGAACTTCAGGTTGATGAATTTATGAAGGCCGTTCCTCAAAAGTTCAGGTTCACAGAGATTCATCTGAACTCCGGGAACATGCCTGGCAAGGGTGACGGGGTGATAACATGGCGTGTTAACCATGAATTGGATTTAAGCCCTTCCTTCTCTGAACTTACTGGACATTACGCCCAGAATACCAGGAGGAACATACGCAAGGCCAATGATGCCGGGCTGGTCATTACCAATAATGTTGGCGTGGAGCAACTCATTGATTTGTTCCGGGAGAACTTTGGTAATAGTGAAGGAAAGCTTGAGGCAAAACATTATAAAACCTTAAACCAATTAATCACCTGTTGCCTTGAACGTAAAATGGGTTACATGCTTGGATCCGAAACAAAGGAGGGGATTCTCGCTGCCGGCGCCTTTTTTCTTGTGGATCAGAACCGCGTTTACTTCCTTTTTGCAGCATCTTCGCGCGGAGCACGTGAAAACGGTGCGATGTTTTTCCTGGTCGACAGATTTCTGGCCGAAAATGCAGGAGGCAGCATGGTGCTTGATTTTGAAGGCGGGAACGACCCGAACCTTGGCCGATTCTACAAGAGTTTTGGCGCAACAGAGGTCCCTTATCCCGCAATCCGTTTCAGCAGGCTTTCAAAGGTGGAGCAGAAAGCAGTTTATTTTATGCATAAACTGCGGAGGTAGCTAAAAAGTGCTATTTTTGTGATAGTGTAACATAAAAATAAAAAATCATGATTAATATACTATCATCGGGTAATTCCATCCTGAATCAATTCATTTCTGAGTTACGCGATGCCGAAATTCAGAAGGACAGTTTAAGGTTTCGCAGCAACCTCGAACGGTTGGGAGGGATTTTTGCGTATGAAATAAGCAAAAAATTGGTGTATGAAACCAGGGAAGTAATTACACCACTTGGCATTGCCAGTGTACCGATGTTGATAGAGTATCCTGTACTGGCGACTATTTTACGCGCCGGCCTTCCCTTTCATACCGGATTTCTGAACTTTTTTGACAAGTCTGAGAATGCATTCATCTCGGCGTTTCGTCGCCATCACAAGGATGGTTCCTTCTCAATAAGCATAGAATATGCTTCAGTTACGGAAATAGAAAACAAGGTGGTTATCCTCTGTGATACCATGCTTGCATCAGGGTCATCGATGGTTTTGGCTTATAAGGAACTTATTTCACATGGTAAACCGCTGCATACGCATATCGTAGCGGCCATTGCGAATGTGGAAGGGATCGAATACGTCAGGAAGAATATTTCAAAACAGGAAATGACAATCTGGGTCGGTGCGGTGGATGATGAACTGACCGCCCAGTCATACATCGTCCCGGGATTGGGAGATGCCGGCGACCTGGCTTATGGAAAAAAACACTAATCACGATTATGAAAAACACGCTGGTTCTTGAAAATATCAACATCTCACTGGTTTCCATCAGGAGCCATTTGCTTCGGACAATTCTTACCATCCTGATCATCTCCTTTGGAATCATGGCGCTGGTAGGCATTCTGACAGCAACGGATTCCATTAAATATTACCTCACGCAGAACTTCTCCATGATGGGGTCAAACACACTCACGATCCGCAATCGGTCGATGAATATCCACATGGGAGGAAGCGACCAGAAAGAAAAGCGATACGAACCCATAACCTACAACCAGGCCCTTGAGTTTAAGGAACGGTTTGAATTTCCGGCGTTTACATCTGTGTTCACACGTGCCACAGGAATCGCAACCCTGAAGTATGAAGCAAAAAAAACCAACCCCAATGTGGGCGTAATCGGCACCGACGAAAATTACCTGATCACCTCGGGGGATGAGGTTGAATTTGGCCGGAACTTTACTGCAAATGAGGTCTATTACGGTTTCAGTTCCGCAATCCTTGGCGCCTCACTGGTAACCGACCTGTTTAAAAACAACGAGGATCCTATCGGGAAAATTATCTCAATTGGTCCGGGAAAATTTAAAGTTATCGGGGTGTTGAAATCCAAAGGTTCCAGCATGGGTTTCAGTGGTGACCGCACCTGTTTTATACCGGTTACCAACGTGCGTGTAAATTTCCCAAGGCCAAACATGTCATTCAATATCAATGTAATGGCAAAACGGCCTGAACTGGTTGACGCAGCCACCGGCGAAGCTACAGCAATCCTGCGGAATATCAGGAAAGTGCCGGTAGGGGCAGAGGATACGTTTGAAATATCCAAAAGTGATACCATAGCTAAGATGTTGATTGAAAACATAAAATATGTAACCATGGCTGCCACCATCATCGGGTTCATCACCCTGCTCGGGGCAGCCATCGGGCTGATGAACATTATGCTGGTTTCCGTTACCGAACGGACACGCGAAATCGGGATCCGCAAGGCAATAGGGGCTACCAAACGCGTAATCCGTAATCAGTTCCTGGTCGAATCCATCGTGATTGGCCAGCTGGGTGGATTGCTTGGCATTGTTCTTGGAATCCTGGTCGGCAATATAATCTCACTGCTGATCGGCAGTGCATTCATCGTGCCATGGATCTGGATTTTAACAGGGGTTGTACTCTGTTTTGCCGTTGCATTGATCAGCGGGATCATCCCGGCAAGGAAGGCTGCAAATCTTGACCCGATCGAATCACTTCGTTACGAATAACTTTCATGGATCTTACGCGGGTCATCACCATGCTGCGTGAGGAGTTTCCTTACGATCCTACTGAAGGTCAGGATAGGTTGCTCGGAGAATTGGCCGTTTTTTTAACCATCTCATGGCAGCAGCAAAATGCGTTGTTTGTCCTCCGCGGGTTTGCAGGAACAGGCAAGACCACGGTCGTGAAAGCGCTGGTCGATGTCCTCCCGAAAATAGGGAAAAGGACTGCACTACTGGCTCCGACCGGACGTGCTGCAAAAGTCCTCACAAGTTATACCAGGAAAGAGGCAAATACCATCCACCGCAAAATTTATTTTGCACGCACCAATAAGGACGGGCTCATCGAACTGAAACTCCAGACGAATTACCACAAGCATACCTTGTTTATCGTGGATGAAGCTTCGATGATCCAGCACGCCATGTCTGCCGAAGGAGCACTCTTTTCATCCAGGAATCTCCTGGATGACCTGTTCCGGTTCGTATATAGCGGGGAGAACTGCAGGATGCTCTTTATCGGAGATACAGCCCAGCTGCCTCCCGTTGGCCTCGATCACAGCCCGGCCCTGGACCACGAATTTTTGAAACGGGCATTCCATCTGAACCTGGATACTTTTGAATTAACAGAAGTTGTCAGGCAGGCAAAAGAATCCGGAATTTTGGTCAATGCAACGCTGGTAAGGCAGCAGATACAAAATCAAAAAGTTGAATTCCCTCTATTTTCAATTGACGGGTACAGGGATGTTTGCCGGCTGAATGGCCAGGATCTTGAAGATTCATTGAATGATGCCTGGTCAGGATCGCAAAAGCAGAACAGTGTGGTGATCTGCCGGTCAAATAAGCGTGCAAACATCTATAACAGGGAAATTCGCCGGAGAATCCTCTTTTTTGAAGAAGAGATATCCTCGGGCGATTTGCTCATGGTTGTAAAGAACAACTATTTCTGGTTACCCCTGGAATCCACCGCCGGCTTCATCGCCAACGGCGATATCGTTGAATTGCTCAGGATCCGCAATGTGGAGGAGCTTTACGGGTTCCGGTTTGCCGATGTTGCCATCCGCTTTCTTGATTACCCGGAGGAAAAGGAGATTGATGTAAAAATCATCCTCGACACCCTGATGTCGGAATCTGCTGCCCTTACGCAGGCTGATAACAACAGGCTTTTTCAGGCGGTCATGGCCGATTTTCAGGATATCCCGTCACGGCGTGAAAGGATGGAAAAAGTTAAGGCCAGTCCCTATTTCAACGCACTTCAGATCAAGTTCGCGTATGCGCTCACCTGTCATAAAACCCAGGGAGGGCAATGGGATACGGTCTTTATCGACCAGGGATACCTCACTGATCAGATGCTGAACCTGGAATTCCTGCGCTGGCTTTATACTGCGGTGACGCGTGCAACAAAAAAACTGTTCCTGATTAATTTTGAAGAGCGGTTTTTCACAGGTTCCTGACCCTTTTTACGATTCTTACCAGCCAAGTAGTGTAATCCCGACCGTAAAAGGATAGAGCTCAGGTCCCTGGTTTTTCTGGAACATCTGTGTCAGAGAGTAGGTGCTGAAAAGGTTGAGATGTGACCAGCCAACGCGAAACGCAGCGTCAAGTTTGAAAGGGCTAAGATGGAAGGCTCCCCGGTCCTGAACAGAATGATGTTCAACATCAAAAGTCGCAACCTTGTTCCCCTGTTCATCAACCAGCGAATAGGCCTGACCTTCATCTTCGTAAACCTGCTTGGTATATGACCCGATACGCACACCTGCAACCACGCCAAGTGTTACATGAAAGCTGCTTAACCTTCTGTATGGATTGGTCTGGTATTCGAAAAAGAGTGGAAGGGTAAGGTACGATGTCACCAGTTTGTTTACCTTCAATTTCACCGGGTTGCCCTGGGAATCCTGAACTTTATAAGCAACAAGCGTGGAGGAATCCTGAAGCATCACATAGTTGTCGGTAAAGTAATAGTTGCTGATCTGGAATCCCAGGCCGGTCGTAAAGCCGATTTTGTTGTTGTAAAGATTGAGATTGAGTTCAAAAGGATTGATGTTCACGGTCATTGACCGTGCAGTGTTCATATTCATGTATGGATAGGAGGGATTGAAATTCATGTCAAAGTCCGGGGTGACATAACCACTTACCCCAAGTTCAATACCCGCCCAATGGCCATTGTACTTCTTTTTACTCTTGCAAAATGGAAAATCTTCCATGTTGAAATTTTCCATGGCACAGGTGAACTCTTTCATCTGGGCAGTGTCATGCATCGGCCAGCCATGTTTGTGGTGGGAATGTTTTTTCTCATCTTGTGCATTGGTGATCAATGCGGTTGTCAGAAATATAGTAAATAACAGGGAGATTTTTAAACTGGTTTTCATAAATGCATCATTTTTAGGTTAGACATTATTGCACACATGACGCAAATAAACAGGAAATGTTACAGGGGGCAGAAATAAATCAGGAATCAAGTTTAAGCACAGCAAGGAATGCTTTTTGGGGAACCTCAACATTGCCAATCTGGCGCATGCGTTTTTTCCCTTTTTTCTGTTTTTCAAGCAGCTTGCGTTTACGGGTAATGTCGCCTCCGTAGCATTTGGCAGTGACATCTTTCCTGAGAGCCTTTACAGTTTCCCTGGAGATCACCTTGGCTCCGATGGCCGCCTGGATGGCAACGTCGTATTGCTGCCTTGGGATAAATTCCTTTAATTTTTCACAGAAACGACGGCCAAAATCATACGCATTATTCCTGGTTATCAGTGCCGACAGTGCATCCACGATCTCCCCGTTAAGGAGGATGTCCAATTTAATAAGGTCGGCTGTTTGCCATCCTGACGGGTGATAATCAAAAGAGGCATACCCTTTTGAAATGCTCTTCAGCTTGTCATAAAAATCAAATACAATTTCCCCAAGGGGCAGTTCAACAGTTAACTCGATCCGGTCGGTTGTCAGATAAACCTGGTTTTTAAGAACGCCGCGTTTGCCAACGCAAAGTGTCATTATGGAACCGATGTATTCTGATTTTGTAATGATGTTGGCGGTAATGGTGGGCTCTTCGATTTTGGTAATATGATTGGGTTCGGGCAACCCGGAGGGATTGTACACATCCAGCATCTCCCCTTTGGTGGTATAAACTTTATATGACACGTTTGGCACGGTGGTGATCACATCCATGTCGAACTCGCGGTCAAGTCGTTCCTGCACAATCTCCATGTGAAGGAGTCCGAGGAAGCCGCAGCGGAAGCCGAAACCAAGTGCAGCAGAAGCCTCAGGTTCGAAAGAAAGTGCTGCATCGTTCAGCCTCAGCTTCTCAAGGGAATCGCGTAAGACTTCATAATCATCCGCGTCAGTCGGGTAGATACCGGCGAAAACCATTGGCTTCACCCCGAGGAATCCTTCAATGATTTCAGTACAGGGATTGCTCACATGGGTGATGGTATCGCCAACCTGAACCTCCTTGCTGTTTTTTATTCCTGAAATGATATAGCCGACATCACCGGCATAAACCGTATTGCGAACCTCCTGCTTCATGCGTAAGATTCCAACTTCATCGGCCCGGTAGTCCATGCCTGTAGCCACAAATTTCACATGGTCCCCTTTTTTTATGGAGCCGTTGAAAATTCTGAAATAGGCCACAACACCCCTGAAAGGGTTGAACAATGAATCAAAGATAAGCGCCTGTAAAGGAGCTTCGGGATCGCCTTTAGGGCAGGGAATCCGGCTGATGATGGCATCCAGGACCTGGTCGATGCCAATTCCTGCTTTTGCGCTGACAGCCAGGATCTCATCATGATCACACCCCAGTAAGTCCACAATCTGGTCTTTTACCTCTTCAATCATGGCCGCATCCATGTCTATTTTATTCAGAACAGGAATGATGGTCAGGTTGTGTTCAATGGCCAGGTAAAGATTTGAAATGGTCTGGGCCTGAATTCCCTGGGTCGCATCAACGACCAGGAGCGCGCCTTCACATGCGGCAATGGCCCGTGATACTTCGTAAGAAAAGTCAACGTGGCCGGGTGTGTCGATAAGGTTCAGAACGTAATCTTCCCCGTTATGCGGAAAATTCATCTGAATCGCATGACTTTTAATCGTTATTCCCCGTTCACGCTCAAGGTCCATGTCATCGAGTACCTGCTCCCTGGAATCGCGTTCGGATACAGTATCAGTCCACTGCAGCAGACGATCTGCCAGGGTCGATTTGCCATGATCAATGTGGGCAATTATACAGAAGTTACGGAGATTTTTCACGGGTGCAAAGATAAGAAATCTACCTCAGGATTGTAACAGTACCATGAAGATTTCGTTTTGTGTTTCCACCAAGGGTGATTTCAAACACATCGCAGGTGTAAAAATAGGTACCGTCACTGCATGGCTGTTTCGTGGTTTTATCATTGCCGTCCCATTGAATGGCCGGATCCCGGGTTTCGAAAACCAGTTTGCCCCAACGATCAAAAATCTTCATGTCAACATTGTCTACTGAGGTATAACCAGGAAATGGAATGAAAAAATCATTGGTCAGATCGCCGTTTGGCGTAAAAATGTTCGGCAGCGAAAATCGGCATCCCTGGAATCCGGAGAGATCAACACAGATAATATTACTCATGGCGCTGAGGTTGCCAACGGAATCTACGGCTGTAATGCCATAACAGCCCACAATGGTGTTCGATTGTTTGTGGTTGTAAACGGTGTCAGTTGGGTTCAGAATGGAGTCAATAAGGATAGGTTCTCCCTGGATATGCGTAAAATAGATGTAGTACTTCGCAATGTCAGCCGGGCAGCTGTCAGGAGGCCTCGGCCATGAAAGCACATTGGTTGATTCCTCACAAATGGTTTTTATCGTTAGAATGGGAGGACAGGGGGGGACGTTGTCAACGGGAACAGCACACACCTCCTGCGAGAAATTAATGATCGGGTCAACAAAACCTGACGCAGAGTAATTGCCAATACTTTTTAGCTTGTAACAATAGCTTAGACCATTAACAAGTCCGCTGTCGTTGTAACCCGGAGCAATACTTATCCCGATCGAATCAAATACGCTGCCGCCAGGTCCTTTACGGTAAATTACAAACTGATGGTTGGACCATGGAACGTTGTTGTTCCAGGTTAACCTGATCATTTTATCAGTCGGGCCGGCATTTAGAAAGATGGTCGGGGCAACCTGGGATGATCCGATCAGAAAGCGATTTCCCGGTGTGACATTGTACAGGTCAATCCTGTAAAGGTAGGAATAGAGAACCGTATTGAGCCCTGACAGGTTCAAAATTGTGTCATTCAGATTTGAAAGAGAATCCACCGGGACAAACAGTCCGGGCGCATCTGACCTGGACCGCAAAACAAGGTACTTGTAAGGCCCGGGAATCTGCACAGTGTCGAGTTCGGTAGGTTTGGACCATGCAACGTAGACGGATCCTGTTTGCTCATTTGTTAGCGTAATACTGGCATTGGTGATCACTGCAAGATCTTTTTTCAATGTGGCACACGCTTCATTTGATGCATAACTTTCAGCTTTGTCGGGATAATAAGCCACCACCAGGTAGCAGTATTTCAGACCACGCAGCAGCCCTGCTCCTTTGTTGTCATCAAGGTAGGTCTTTCTTGAAATGTCGGTTAATATATCAATCCTGGTATATCCCAGATAGGGTGGCACCCCGGATTCACAATATCCGGGAACGTAGCCTGTAGAGTCTGCCTTGCGGTAAATGTAGTACCCACTGGCATTTAAACATTGATAATTGTCCCAGCTCAAGGCAATATTGTTTCCGAGGGGCGCTGTCGAAAGATTTTTTGGCGCCGGCCCGATTACCCGGATGTTGACGGTTTTTATGGAAACGAGGCTCACTGGCTTTCCATCATCCCTGGCTTTGAAAAATACCTGGTACGGGCGGTTTTTCACATGGTTGCAAACTGTGTTCCAACGGAAAATTGTTCGTGTATGTCCGTAGCCGGTAGATGGGTTGGAGTCCATGGAGGCCGGGCTTTCAGCAAGAATAAACGGACCTCCCGTTCCGGTCAGCGTAACATAATTGCTGTCGGGGTCATACGCCCTGACGGGAAACCGAAGGTTTTTGCCCGCTTCAACACATGTGTCTGTAACTGTTTGGATCACAGGCGGCCGGTTATCGCAGGCAACAATGATGATTTGCATATCGCGGAGCACACTCCCGATTTTAATACCGTTGCGCCACTCTTCAATAAGGATGGCGACGTTGTATTCACCCTGCTGCTGCGGGCTGTCCCAGATAAGGTCGCCAGTGAGGGCATTCAGTGTCAGGCTGTTCGAGGCCTCCGGGTAAGTATATCCCGGGATGACCTGCCCGAGAGCTCCGCGGCAGGGTACCAGCCTATAGGACAGGCTGTCACCATCGGCATCGTAAGCTCCGGGGTTATGGTAAAATACCTGGTTAACACATCCGTTGTCAACCGGGGGCATCAAAAGCACCGGTGAATTATCGTAACCGCCGATGAATGGGCTGATTGTAAGTTCAGAATATATGAATAAGGGTGTATTGATAGAGTTGGGAATGTTGAGTATCCCGCCATTGCGGTTGGGATCTTCTACCGATATCGTGTACGTTGCTGAACCATGAAAGTCATGTTCTCCGACGTATTTGTTATATGTTATATCATCGGGCAGATTGGTCATTGCCACTCTCCGGATCTCCGTGGAGGTGTTATCCCCCCAGTTTACCAGCAAATAGTCGCGATAGGCATTGGCCGGACTTGGCGTGAATGTGTAGGAGGTAATGGTGATTTCATAAGTGTATTCCGTCAAATGCCTGAAAGTGATCTCCGCAGCCCGTTGATGCGTGGCAAAAACCAGCACCGGGGCGGAAAACAGAGGCACTATGAAGAGTAAAAGCAGATACAGCCTTAATCGTCTGGACATATGGGGCGGATGGCAATGGAAAATAATGCCAAAAGTAATAATTTTCTTCCCCCTGAAGGAGATATTGGCTCATTATTTCAATTCATTCTAAATTTTAATTAATTTTGCATGGTATACAGAAAACAGCCGGAAATGAAGTATCAGCAAGATTCAGAGGTGGAAAAACGGGAAATACTGAAACGTTACCGTAATCTTCTTCGCTTATGGAAACCCCGTAATCCTGTTGATAAAAAAGTTGTTCGCAAGGCGTTTAAAATGGCCCTTGAAGCGCATAAGGATATGCGCAGGAAAACCGGCGAGCCCTATATCTATCATCCATTGAGTGTTGCAACCATTGCCGCCGGAGAGATCGGACTCGGGGCAACATCCATTATCTGCGCCCTGCTGCATGATGTGGTTGAGGATACGGAATATACCATCGAGGACATCAGGGGACTGTTCGGTGATAAAGTCGCCGCAATTATTGATGGGCTGACGAAAATCAAGGGGATTTTCATTCAGCAGACGTCATCCATCCATGCCGAAAATTTCAAGAAAATTCTGCTGACTTTATCCGATGATGTTCGCGTCATCCTGGTCAAACTGGCCGACAGGCTGCATAATATGAGAACGCTTGATGCGCTGACCCGCGAAAAGCAGCTCAAGATCTCCTCAGAAACGATCTACCTCTATGCCCCCCTTGCCCATCGGCTGGGATTGCATGCTATTAAAAGTGAGCTTGAGGACCTTGCACTGAAATACACAGAGCCGTCGGTGTATGATACCATCTCCCGGAAGCTGAAGGAATCTGCCAAAAGCCGTTCCCGGTTTGTCAATAAATTTATCTATCCGATAAAAAAGGCGCTTGCTGAAAAAGGCATCAGGTTTGAAATCCATGACCGGGAAAAATCGATTGCTGCAATTTGGTTAAAAATGCAGAAGAAGGAGGTTCCTTTTGAGGAGATCTACGACATCTTTGCCGTAAGGATTGTCATTGATTCACCTGTCGAGACCGAAAAATCTGATTGCTGGAAGGTCTATTCAGTCATCACTGACTCTTATCGTCCGAACATGGACAGGCTGCGCGACTGGATTTCCATACCGAAAGCCAATGGATACGAAGCCCTGCATACGACCGTGATGAGCCATACAGGTCAATGGGTCGAGATACAGATCCGCTCGCGCCGGATGGATGAAATTGCCGAAAAGGGTTATGCAGCCCACTGGAAATACAAAGAGGCCCTGAATATTAACAGCCGCCTCGACAACTGGCTCGACCGCATCAAGGAGATGATTGAAAGTCCGGATGCCGATGCATTGTCCTTTATTGATGATGTTAAAGGTTTCTTCTTTCTCGACGAAATATCCGTTTTTACACCTCAGGGAGAATTGCGTTCTCTGCCGGCAAGTGCTACCGTACTCGATTTTGCTTATGCAATTCATAGTGAGGTGGGAAATACCTGTATCGGGGCAAAAGTCGATAAAAAGCTGATGCCGATTACACAAACGCTCAAAAACGGTCAGCAGGTCGAGATTATCACTTCCATGAAGCAGGCTCCCAAAGAAGAGTGGCTGAGCTATGTCGTTACCACCAGGGCTAAAACGAGCATTAAATGGGCGGTGAGAGCTGAAAAAAAGAAATATGCAAGATCAGGAAGAGAGACGCTGGGAAAATGGTTTGCTGAGATCGGACTGGATTTTTCAACAGGGAACGTCAAGAAATTCCTTGCAGCGAATAACTTCAACAGCATTGTTGATCTCTATTTTTCGGTCTCGCAGGGAACCATCGGTGTAAAGGACGTTAAGCTTTTTGCAGCTTCGAATTTCAGGAATGGCTGGCTGAATTATGTCTCCAGGGGTACGACGACTGAAAGTGCAGTTGAACAGGATGAAGCATCACAGGACAAAATAATCAAAGAATCAACTTTGCAATCAGGAGATACCGACACGTTGGCCATCGATTACAATGTTTCCTCCTGCTGCAACCCGATTCCGGGAGATGAGGTCATCGGACTTTTAACGTCCGACAAACTTCCAATGCAGATACATCGCACCAATTGTGCCAAAGCACAGGAGTTAATGACTGTTTATGGAAAAAGCATGGTAAGGGTTAACTGGGCAAATCATGAGTCAATATCCTTCCTGGCCGAGATTAAAGTAACCGGAATTGACCGGCAGGGTCTCATGAATGAAATCACGCGCATTATTTCCAACGACCTGAACCTTAACATCAAGTCATTTCATATTGATGCATTCAACGGACTTACTGAAGGGTCCATTGCTTTATACGTTAAAAATACGGCAAATCTGAATGATGCCTTAAGTAAACTTAATCTGGTTGATGGAATTACACATGTGACAAGAGTAAATTAATTAATTAAATCTATTTTTATTCGTTCTAAATACTGATAAATTGTTTATCTTTACGGAAAATTTGCTTATATGATCAAAAAACCACTTGAAGACATAATTGAAACTGCCAGAGGTCTTTTTACAGACTATCTCGAAAGGCATGGGCATCGTAAAACACCTGAGCGTTACACGATTTTAAAAGAGATTTTTGCCACCGAGGGACATTTTGATATTGAAACGTTGTATATCCGGATGAAAAATCATAAATACAGGGTGAGCCGGGCAACCCTCTATAACACGATCGAGTTGCTTCTCGATTGCGGGTTGGTTACCAAACACCAGTTTGGTACAAACTATGCGCAGTTTGAAAAATCTACGTTGTTGAGGCAGCATGATCACTTTATCTTTGAGGATTCCGGTGATGTTCTTGAATTCTATGATCCCCGCATCGAAGAGGTGAAAGCCCACATTGAATCCTTATTCAATGTTAATGTCACCCACTATGCGCTTACATTTTACGGTCATTCGAATTCAAAGAAGTAAATTCCGGTTGAGTCATGGTTGATGTAATTCTTGGATTGCAGTGGGGAGATGAAGGCAAAGGTAAGATCGTTGATGTATTTACCCCTCAGTACGATATTATTGCCCGGTTTCAGGGAGGACCCAATGCCGGCCATACCATCATTTTTGACGGACGAAAATTTGTTCTCCATACAATCCCGTCGGGGATTTTTCACAGGCAAACATTAAATGTGATCGGGAATGGCGTCATCATCGACCCTTTCATCCTTTTCAAAGAGATCGATTCACTCCGGGAGGCCGGAATGGAACCACGGGAAAACCTGCTGGTATCCAGGCGGGCTCACCTGATCCTCCCTTCACATCGTTTGATGGATGCGGCACTGGAATCAGGAAAAGGCAGCGCCAAAATCGGCTCAACACTGAAAGGAATAGGTCCTGCATATACTGACAAATATGGACGAAACGGATTGCGGGTAGGTAATATTACCAGTGATTCATTCACTCAGCGTTATGAACTGCTGAAATCGGAACATCTTGAAGTGATCCGCCATGCCGGGTTTGATTATTCATCCCACCTGCTTGACGGACTGAATTTTGAGAATTATGAGAAGAGGTGGTTCGAATCAATCGCCAGGATGAGAGATCTGAAGATCATTGACAGTGAAATATTCCTTAACGACAATCTTGACAAGGGTAAAAGAGTCCTCGCTGAAGGCGCTCAGGGCACATTGCTCGACGTCGATTTTGGATCTTACCCCTTTGTGACCTCCTCCAATACAATTACAGCCGGCGTCTGTTCTGGTCTTGGTATCTCCCCGCACCGCGTCGGAAAAATATTCGGCATTTTTAAAGCCTATTGCACAAGGGTTGGCAGTGGTCCGTTCCCTACCGAATTGCATGATGTTTTTGGTGAAAGATTAAGGACCGGCGGTAATGAATTCGGCTCAACCACCGGCCGTCCGCGGCGCTGTGGCTGGCTTGATCTCCCTGCCTTGAAATATTCAGTAATGCTCAACGGCGTTGACAGCCTGATCATGATGAAAGCTGATGTCCTCAACCCATTCCCGGAAATTAATATCTGTACCGATTACAGTATCGACGGTGAAAATATGGAGGGCTTTCCCTTTGAGCTCAGCGATGAAAACATTAAGCCGGTTTATAAGGAAATGAAGGGTTGGAACACAACACTTGAAGGGTGCACATCCGTGAACGGGATGCCTGATGCTTTGTCAGACTATGTGAAATATATTGAAGATGCGGTAGGTTTGCCGATAGACATTGTCTCTGTCGGACCAGACAGGCTTCAAACCCTCCAACGATAATCCCCGCTTAGAGTTTCCGTTTTACTTCGGTCAATTCATATCCTTCAACGATGTCGCCAACTTTGATGTCATTGAATTTATCAATGTTTAACCCGCATTCGTAGCCGGTCAGCACTTCCTTGACATCATCCTTGAATCGTTTCAATGACCCGAGGTTCCCGGTATGGACCACAATTCCGTCCCTGATAACCCTGATTTTTGTATTCCGGGTAACTTTACCATCCAGTACCATACATCCTGCAACCGAACCCACTTTGGTGATGTTGAATACATCGCGCACTTCAATGTTGCATATGATTTTCTCCTCAATTTCAGGGGATAACATGCCTTCGATGGCGGCTTTGATCTCTTCAATGGCCTGGTAAATGATGGAGTATAACCGGATGTCGATCTGTTCGGCTTCTGCAAGTTTACGTGCATTTACCGAAGGACGGACCTGGAATCCCACAATGATTGCATTCGACGCGGAGGCAAGTAATACATCCGATTCGGTAATGGCACCAACAGATTTATGGATCACATTCACCATAACCTCTTCATTGGACAATTTCAACAGGGAATCGGACAATGCTTCCACAGAACCATCCACATCGCATTTGACGATGATGTTGAGCTCTTTGAAATCGCCAATTGCAATACGGCGGCCGATTTCATCAAGTGTAATGTGTTTTTGTGTCCGCAATCCTTGTTCGCGCTGTAATTGCAAACGTTTGGTAGCAATTGCTTTTGATTCTTTTTCATCAGCCATCACATTGAACCCGTCGCCTGCCTGGGGCGCTCCGTTTAACCCGAGCATCAGCATGGGTTGGGAGGGACCGGCTTCTTTGATGGGGACGTTACGTTCATTGTACATTGCCTTAACTTTGCCGTACGTAGCTCCTGCCAGCACGATATCGCCAACACGCAGGGTGCCGTTCTGAACCAGGAGTTTTGCCACGTATCCACGCCCTTTATCCAGCGAAGATTCAATTACGGTTCCTGTTGCGAGTCGCACAGGATTTGCTTTCAGGCTTAACATTTCAGCTTCCAGTAAAACCTTTTCCAGCAATAGTTCAACGTTTGTGCCAACTTTTGCCGAGATCTCCTGAGTCTGATATTTGCCGCCCCATTCTTCAACAAGAATGTTCATTTTTGATAATTCTTCACGAATCTTTTCAGGGTTGGCATTGTTCTTATCCATTTTATTGAATGCGAAAACAATGGGTACTCCTGCTGCAAGCGCATGATTAACGGCTTCCCGGGTTTGGGGCATGACAGTTTCGTCGGATGCGATTACAATGATGGCAACATCTGTAACACTGGCACCACGGGCACGCATGGCCGTAAAGGCCTCGTGACCAGGGGTGTCAAGAAATGTGATCTTTTTGCCATCGGGGCGCATTACTTCGTATGCACCAATGTGCTGTGTAATTCCACCTGCTTCGCCGGCTACTACATTTGTGCTGCGGATAAAATCGAGCAGTTTGGTCTTGCCGTGGTCAACATGGCCCATAACCGTAACAATTGGCGGTCGGTCTGTTAAATCTTCCGGCCTGTCAGGTTCATTTTGCTTGATGGCTTCCTGCACTTCAACACTCACAAATTCAACCTTGTGCCCGAATTCCTCGGCAACAAGGGTCAGGGTTTCTGCATCAAGACGCTGATTAATGGATACAAACATGCCCAATGCCATACAGGTCGAGATAACCTCTGTTACCTGTACGTTTAACATGGAGGCAAGCTCGTTGGCTGTAACGAATTCGGTGACCTGGATGACCTGTTTCCCCTCTTCCATTCGCTCCATCTCCTGGTGCATCTGGTGGCTGACAGCATCACGTTTGGCTTTCCTGTATTTTGAAGCTTTTGACTTACCTGTCGGACTCAGACGGGCCAGGGTCTCCTTGATCTGCTTTTCGATATCCTCGGAAGTGACCTCAGGTTTCTGAACGTCCTTATGGAATTTCTTGTCCTTGGCCAGTGTCGGTTTGTGCAATGCAAGGCGTGGCGTGTCAGTGCTGGCTGTGGTGGATACAGTTCCAGCCTCACCCTGGCGTTTGATCCGTTTGCGTTTCTTCTTTTTCGATTTCAGTGTTTCATCTGAAGAGGAAGCAACAGGCTGGGGTTTTTTCTTCTCAAATTTCTTTGGTTCGGGCAATATAATGGAACCCAGGATTGTCGGGCCTTCCAGTTTTATACGTTCCGTCGGCAGAAAATTGGATTCATGGACAGGTACAATAATTTCAGGGACAACCGGTTCTTCCGGCAGGTGCTCTGCTGCGGGAAGCGATGGCTCAACAGGCACCGGTAAAGATTCTTCACCAGCTTGCTTGGATTCCGTAACAGGTAGCGGTTTAATCTCTTCTTCTGCAGGAGCTGGTTTTACTTTAACCTTTTTGGATAATTTTTTATCAAAAACCCCCAGGTCCATTTTACCTACGATTTTTAAATCATTGGTTGGTTTTTGGTCTGGTTCAGGTTCAACCGGGGATACTGGTTCCTCTGCAGGCGGTGAAGGAATATGTTCTGCCGGCGCTTCACTTACAGGTGGATGGGTGATGGGTGCCTCTTCATGGACAGGCTCTTCCGGAACAGAAACCGGTACATTGATAACAGGCTCCGGAATTGGCGCAACATGAATTTCTTCCGCCACCGGCTCAGGTGCTTTCTCCTCCGTAACCTGCACAACAGGCTTCGGTGGTTCAACAACAGGAACAACTTCAGGTTTTATCTCTGCTTTGGGAGCCTCCTTTACAGGAACTTCTTTGGGCTTTTTGGCAACTTCATGTTGCTTCTTTTCGAACTCCATCGACACATTCTTGATAAACAGATCATCAAGTTCCTTTTCACGGTCCTTGAATGCAGTTTTCTTATCTTCGATGGTGATCGTTTCATGCGCGGTAAATTGCAGCCCGATCTTCTTTGCCTCTTCTTTAACATGTTTTTCCGACGCGAATTCCTTCATCAGAGAACTATACATCTCTGGTGATAATTTCGCGTTGGGATCCATGTCCATGGGGAATCCCTTCTTAATAAGGAAGTCCACTGCGGTTTTAATCCCAATGTTAAATTCCCGTGCAGCTTTGCTTAACCTGGTAGTTGTTATACCTTCACTCATTCAGCAAAATTATGGTTTTTTATTCAAATTCCGATCTTAAAATACGGACGACTTCATTGATCGTCTCCTCTTCAAGGTCGGTACGCTTCACCAATTCCTCAACATCCATATCCAAAACACTCTTTGCGGTATCACAGCCGATGGATTTTAATTCATCAATGATCCACTGATCGATTTCGTCAGAAAATTCCTGGATATCAACATCTTCGTTGTCTACATCCGTGTCGCGGTAAACATCAATTTCATAACCTGTTAATTTACCGGCAAGTTTAATGTTAAATCCGCCTTTGCCGATTGCAAGAGAAACCTGGTCGGGTTTCATATAAACATCAGCTCTTTTTTCCTCTTCAATGATAACGATTGAAGATACTTTGGCAGGGCTTAAGGCACGCTGTATAAACAGTGAAGGATTTGATGTATAGTTGATTACATCGATATTTTCATTTTTCAATTCACGAACAATCCCGTGAATACGGCTTCCTTTCATACCGACGCAGGCACCAACCGGATCAATACGGTCATCGTAAGATTCAACAGCAATTTTAGCACGTTCACCCGGAACCCTGACAATCTTTTTAATGTTAATCAGTCCGTCGTAAACTTCGGGTACTTCCGACTCAAACAGTCGCTCCAGAAATGATTCCGAGGTGCGTGAAAGTATGATGATCGGATTGTTGTTTTTCATTTCAACCTTTGAAACAACCGCCCTGATGGTATCACCCTTCCTGTAAAAGTCGGAAGGTATCTGTTCTGATTTCGGGAGGATTAACTCGATGCTCTCATCGTCCAGCACAAGGATCTCTTTTTTCCAAACCTGGTATACCTCACCGGAAATGATCTCACCGATCTTATCCCGGTATTTGGCATAAACATTATTTTTTTCGTATTCCTGGATTTTCGAAATCAGATTCTGACGAATGGCAAGAATTTCACGGCGTCCGAAACTTCCGAGTTTTATCTCTTCGGATAACTCCTCTCCAACTTCAAAATCCGGCTCAACCTTGATGGCTTCCGAAAGGGGAACCTGGGTGTTTTCGTCTTCAACTTCGCCATCTTCGACGATGGTACGTGACCGGAAAATTTCAAGGTCACCTTTGTCAATGTTTACAATGATGTCGAAATTTTCGGACGACCCATACCTTTTCGTCAGCATGTGTTTGAACACATCTTCCAGGATGCTCATCATGGTTTCCCTGTCGATGTTTTTGAATTCCTTGAATTCTGAAAAGGTTTCGACTAAATTAAGATGTTCCATTGTTTGGTAATTCTACTGTTTAAAAGTGATTACTTCTTTTGCGGTTTTGATATCGCTGAATTTAAGCGATACAATTTTAATTTCCTGTTCTTTCTTGGATTTCTTAAGCGGCGGAATCTCCAGTTCAATGCCGGCATCCGTTGACTTTATAACGATGCCTGATATTTTATCGCCGGTTTTGGTTACCACATCAAGGGTTTTGCCAATGTTTTTCCTGAATTGCCGGGGCAATTTCAGGGGGCGGTCTGCACCGGCTGAAGATACTGTCAGGTCAAAGTCTTCAGTTTCACGGTCAAGACTTTCATTAAGAAAATAGCTTAACTCCTTGCAATCCTCAATTGTTACGCCATGATCGCCATCAATGAAAACTGAAATCTGGTTGCCTGGTTTGACAACCACATCCACCAGGAAGGTTTCACCTTTCTTAAGGTGTGACTCAATCAGTTTAATTAGTTTGGTATCCGTGATCATAGGTATTTAATAAAAGAGGGGACTTTCCGTCCCCCCGCTTCCTGCCGAATTAAATCGTGTGCAAAGATAAGCAATAATAAATGATTACCAAATCTTTTTTTGACCCTGATATTGCAGGGCTGGCTGGCTGGTGTTTTCCGGTTATTCAGTAAAGTCAGCCTCTGCCGGGTAAACCGGTTCAAGTCCGGAGGGTTTTTCAGGAGATGAAGCCACCTGGTCATCGAAATCGGTAACCATCGGAACCTGTGGAGAAAGTAGTGCCGGATTTATTTGAACTGCCGAGGTAATTTCTTCAAATTCAGCTTCTGCCGGCGGGGTCGGTGCCAGTCTTGTGATCAATAAATCAGGAGAGGTTTTGACTTCGACACCGTCAATGAGATCAAACATTGCTGGCAATGGCAGAGTCTCTTTTTTAATCTGAATTGTCGCTTCACTTTTCGATGCTCCTGCAACATGCGACGGATGTTTTACAACTCCACCAAAGGAAAGGCCTGCATTTATGGTTAACAGGAAAATCATTGTATGGATCATTGTTTTCATGGCTGTTGATTTTTTTAAAGGTTGCTTTTTGTTATTTGCCGCAATATGACGGTGCATGACATTCAGTGTTACAGGCGGATGGATGAGCGGGGGGCGGAAATCGGTGAATGACGTTTTTTTTCCGTTAAAAGGGGAATAACATTATGGAATTTATCTGATCAAAGTTCCGCGGGATAAAAAAAAAGAACAGGTAAAATTGTCTTGCAGAGGTGATTATCGGAAAGGCCGGCCATTACGGCAACCTTCAGCCGGTTCCTTCTGCCCGTCTTATCTTTTTAACAATAAGCCAGGCAAGGCGAAAAGATTGCTCCGGCAATGACTGGTCAAAATGATCGATTTTTCTAAAAATCGCAACTGTTAATTATTTTATTTGCAAAAAATACAAAATGCATTGCCGCATTCCCGGGTGACAAGTAACTTTTGCAACAAAGTCAAATTTAATGGGGAAAACCTCCGATGATCTTGCATTTTTCAATAATCATCAGAGTTTCCTTATATTTATTAATTTCCAATCCTTATTAAGTGATCGTATCTTTGATATCCATAACACCCCGGAGATATGAAAAGGTGCTGCATTCTGTTTTTCTCAATGATCTTCCTTAATGCTGTTTCAGCGCAGGTGAAGGATCCTGCAGGCATTGGCATGCCTGCAGATCATGTCAATAAAACACTCAATTCCGCCACTGGAATGTCTGTCGTATCACTTCTTTCACAGGTGATCGGAGGAGGTTTAATTTTATCAGGGATGAATATGGAAACGGATGGGGAGACCACCCGTTTTGCCATCGGTTTATTCGTTGGTATCGGGGGTGTCGGAATGCAGACAAACAGTGCCATCCTGGCTGACCGGGCCTGTAAACAGATAAAGATGCTGGAATTTTCCCCGGAAGATTCCCTGTTGCGGAGCAGGATGCTGAAAAATATTAAATCGGCAAGGACATTATCGATTATTCAGAACATTATTCCGGTGGTAGCTGTAGCGGCTGGTGCGATATCTTTTTCTGTTCAAAAGGCTGACCCTGAATATCATAATGAAATATTTTTTCAATCTCCCTCCTTTTGGATACCCGCAGTAAGTATCTGTTTCGTCGGAGCTATTCTTTCAATTCCTGAAATCGTCCTTATTGAAAAAGCCCGTTCCGACCTGAATTCGTATCAGAAAAAATTAGCTTTTGGCACTACGAAAAATGGGGTAGGGCTCAGTTATAAATTTTAAAATTTGATTGAGCTTAAGTTTGCCAGACGAATTGAATGTGCCAAATGTGCCTGGAGGTTTGCCAAAATATCCCGCAATAGACTGGTTGGTGCGGATTGATCCCGTCTGCAACTCCCTGGCATGTCGGGAGCACCCATATGATCGGCTGGACGAAGGCAGGACAAATACTATACTATGATTATACTTTGACAAAAGGGTTTGTCCAAAATTGAAACCATGCAGCTGGAGCAATCCTTCAATTATCGCGAATATGTGTGCTTTTTTCTGCGAAAATCCGGGAGACTTTTTAGTTGAATCTGCAGGAAATTTTTGCCTGGAATAATCAGCCTGGTTTCAGTATCTGACCAAAGGGTTTTGCACCCTTGGTTTTGCTGTTTTGCTAACTTATTTGGAGATTTCTTTGTAATATTTGGTTTTCAGGTGGTACTCTCGTTCTGTCAAATAAATTCATAAATTATGTTAAAAAATTTAACAAATAGGGCTTTTTATACCTAAATTTGTTTATTATTAGTCTAAATAAAGTGTAAATCACCTGTGTAATGAACCATGAACCAGTAAGTTGTATTTATTATTATTTTTCTTGCTCCACTGACTTCCGGAGACAGTCAGACAACAACTGTAAGTTATTTGATACTCTCTGAGGTCGACCAGCAAGCCAGGCATTAGATAAACATGCTGGAGAAGCTGAACTTATTGACATTACTAAATTTAATAATTAGTGTTTTTCATCCATAAACAGGGGATAAAAGTTAAAAGCAGGTACAGGATAATGAATGATTAAATTAAACTACAATGAAAAAATTTCAACTTTTAATTTTGATGCTGTTCGTTTTTACAGCCATGGCCATTGCCCAGAAAGATACTGCCAAGGCCATTATTGACATGCATCAAGTACAAAATACCTCTTCCAAAGTGCCTGCCAGTGATAAAACCAGCCATATTGAAGAAGTAACAACCCAAAATGCTGTTTTCTATAAGTTGTCCATGATGGTCCTTGGATTTGGATTGATTATTATCCTTCTGGAATCTGTGCTGATCTTCACAAAGAAAATAAGCGAAGAAAACATTGTCAGGTTTATCGTGGTTACCCTGATCATCATATCTGCACTATTTCTGATCACCGCCGGATATAGTAATGACCAGATTGCGCCTGCCATGGGACTTTTGGGAGCCGTTGCCGGATATCTTCTTGGTAAAACTGAAAAAGAAAAGTAGTATGAAAACGGGGGGAATTAGAATAATTACCGGGCTGGTATTTTGCATCTTTTTCATACAAGTCGAATCATGGGCCCAGCAGATTGATACGGTTTATCTGGTTAATACACCTGACAGTACTTTGTTGGACTCCCTGGTTATGCGCGCGGTAGGCGGTGAAATTCTGAAACGTACCATCAGCCTTTCCAACCGTTGCAACATGAACCTGGAAGTAAAACTCAGCGCTGACAACAAGTCCTGGAAACAGCTTTCTATCATGCCGGGAGTAGAAAAGCTCTTTGTCATCCACGGCCTTGAAAACATGTACCTGTTGATCGATCCCGATCGTCCGCATGGTAATGTTTACAAAGTTTATAAAGGCGACCGGTATGAAATACGGTGGAGCAGCATGGAAGATAATTATATGTTAAGACAGCTTTAGGTATGAGGCATTTAATGTATTTTTTAAT
>CAIYJU010000209.1 GCA_903926565.1 uncultured Bacteroidales bacterium | reverse complement strand
TACATTGCCACCGATATTCTGTTGTGATAAAAGCTGGCCCATCAGGTTGTAAATGTAAACTATACCCTGGTTTTTGCCTGTGATGTCGGTTACATAGAGGTTATTCCCCGAGGTATAGATCGAAAACGTCTTCCCTGTTGGCGCCTCATTGATTCCGACCGAGTGGAACGTAACCAGGAAGCGGTTGGGATCATCGCCTGCTGTGGAAGTAAATGAATAATCCGGGTTGAGGGTCAGGTCCTGTGAGATATTTGTCTTCAGGTCGTTCAGGATCACCGGGCCATAGAGGCCGGAGATCGTTTTGGCATTGATGGTGAAGTTGCTCCCGTCGTTTTTAACAAACGAAACCGGGATCTGAACAGTACCACCTGCTTCGGGCAGCGAATTGGTTGAGAGATTTTCACCGCCTGCCACTGAGTAGAAGAGTGGGGCATAACCTGGCAGGAAGTGCGAATCAAAGGCAGCATCAAAGCCGGTTGTTGCCGCTTCATCGAACCTGATTACAGTCTGCTGGGCGGTTTGACCGGAAGGATCGTTTGCGACGAGCACAATGTGCGGATAATCAGACGATTTGTACCATGCGGTTGCGTCGTGGGTACGTGCACTTGTTGGAATCGTGAGCGAATTGCTACCACCGAAACCAGTTTCAACCTGAACCATAAATCCATTGAGAGCAGGGATTTTTCCACCAGTGCTGATATCTACATAGGAAGCCGAGGATTCCTCCCAGATTTTAGCTGTTGCATTGATGTGATTCAGTGACCAGCCGGTTCCCCAGATGAGGGCGGATGTGAACGGGTTACCAAGAAGGTGCCAGCCACTGTAAGAACCACCACTGATGGCAAAGTTGCTTAACCCGATATCGTCCTTGTTGAGAGTCCCTTTGAACTGTTTGGTGCCGGTGGCGGCATATTCGACAAAATAACCTGTCCCGGGATTGAAATTCAGGCCTCCGTTGGCTTCTCCCCAGGTAGGTGAAATCGTCATGTTTTTGTAATTTACCCAACCACTTGTTGGCTCCCACCATGCATAGAAATCGTAGTTGGCAGCGGTGATGCTGGTAAATGCCGGATCAATGGCCTGGGCTGCAACAGGTGATGAAAGCATGTGCCATCCATGGGCTACAGTAGGTACACCCCATGCCGGAATTTCTCTCTCAACAGTGGCTGTTACCCCTGCAGAACTGTGGATCAGTGAGCCGCCGGAGTTGACAACCAGGCCGGTGTTGCCGGCTGAGTTGGTGAGGGCGCCATTCACAGTTAATGATTTTGTGGCACTTATTGTAACAGATTTTCCTGTATTGATTGTTAGATTTTTGGATTCTGCAACTACATTTATGGTTGCATCACCATCAATAATTGCATCAATTGTTGACGCAGGGATCCCATTACTCCAATTACCGGTTGTGTTCCAATTTCCAGTTCCTGTAAAAGTTGATGAAACGATATGTATATTGCCACCAATTGCTAATCCGGCATTATAAACGTACCATGTACCATTAACTGCTCCATTCCCGTACAAGACAATTCTAAAATTTACGACATTCTGGGAGAGAATATTTTGAAGTCCTGAAATTCCGCTTAAATTAATTTGCGTAATTGCTGCACCTGTAGCTGTTGCATTTGTAAAAGATATTGTGGAAATATCATTATAACTTCCCAGTCCTATTGCATATTGTAATAATCCCGATGCAGGTCCGGTACCACTTCTCCGATACCAAAGATCGAATGTAGTCAATGAAAGGGAATAGCTTGAATTAGGAGTAATACTGAATGTAACAAACTGACCAGCAGTTATGGCAGAAGCAGATGTGGCAACATTTGCAGTATTCATCGTTCCACCCCAGGCATTTCCAGCTGCTGTTCCGCTTGTCCCAACACCTGGGCCCCTTGTTAATCCGCCCACTGTTAGTTTAGAATCTGATGCAGTAGCTGACCAGGGTGTTGGCCCGTAAGAAGCTAAGCCGCTTGGGTTCCAGAAAACCACCGGAGCAGGAATAATGTTGAACGTATTACTTACAGCATTTGATAATCCGCTTAATGATGCTGTAACTGTTAAACCTGTTCCGGATACGGTATGAACAACATTTCCAAACGTACCAAATCCAGTCGTTAAAACGGCTGTAACCGGCCCGGTCATCGTTCCTGAAGAGGCCAAACTTACGGTTCCGGTTTGGTCTAAATCACGGTTGTTGTTTATATCAATGGCTTCAATTGTTACGGCAGGTGTCATTATTGAGTTTACAATGGTATTGCCGGGTTGCTGCACAAATCTTAAGGTTGAAGCAATCACTTCTATCCTGTTGTCATCTCCGGCAGTACTTGAAACTGCTCCTCCTGCATTGGCCGATGCAAATCCTGAACCTGTTGCGGCAGCGGTGGCAGCGGTTACCGTGTATGTTATTTGCTGGTTATCGGTAACTGTTGATTGAAAAGTAACCCGTAATTCAAAATCCTTTGCTCCGCCATCTGCAGCTGCGATATTCAGCCCGCCGAAAGCAATGGTCGTTGCACCATTTACAGCAACTTCACCAACATTCGTGGTGCCATCGAACAGGGCAGCTGTCCTGATTGCAACAGAACCTCCGGTTGAGAAACTGATGGCAGTCAAGGTCGTACCTAAATCGTCAGCATCTGTTGTTCCGGCACCATCACGGAGTGTTAACCCAGTAACGCCAGCCGAATTTGCGGCAGTCAATGTGGTTGCAGTCTGATAGCTTGCATAAGCGATATTGGAAGTGTAGGAATATCCGGCTGTATTTGCAATATCAGATGCTGTGTTAACAGTTCCTGTTCCTGTCAGATTTACAATATATGGATTCTCACTCCCCGTGGCATCATCATTGGCAATACTGATTTGTGCGGTTTTACCACCCTGGCTTGTGGGGATGAAGGTGACAGTAAAAGTAGTTGTACTTCCAACCCCGACTGTTGAAGCCGTTGCTGTCTGATCAACTGTGAATTCGGATACGTTGGTTCCCGATTTTACGATAATGGGTGATCCGGTTAGATTCAATGTAGCAGAACCTAAATTTTCTAGTGTAAAAGTAACTGCCGATGAACTCGAACCGGAAAGATGTGTGCTAAAATCATATGTTCCTCCTGTTGCAATACTTGTCACATTCTGTTTGACATTTATTTCAGGAAGCGGATTGGTAACATCAAAGGCTCCGCTCTCATCGGTAAATGAACCGCTTGTCACCGTGATTTTGTTCCCAGTACCGGCGGTGTTGAACTTCAGGTTGTTTAATGTTGCAAGGCCTGAAGAAAAACTTCCCGTAGTGGTTGCACCAGGATCAAAAGTAATGGTGCCGGCTGTGATAGATACGCTATATCCACTGCCATAATCCAAATCATAATTTACATTTGCATCTATGGCCCTGAGCGTCGGCGAAGGGTTCATGACTGCACCCATCCCCACTGATGATACGCCCTGATCAAAAATGATATCGGTTGCGGTCACCTCAATCCGGTTGTTATCACCGGTAACTGACGTAACGGCACCACCGGCGTTTGCCGCTGCAAATGTTGATCCTGCAGGATCAGCCGTAGCACTGTTTACAGTAAATGAAAACTGCTGGTTATCAGTAACAGTCGATAAAAAGCTCACCCTGACGGAGAATGTTTTACTTGAATTATCGGCAGCAATGAGGGTCGTCAATCCCGTAAAAGCAGCTGATGCGCCACCGGCAACCTCACCAACATTGGCAGGGCCATCAAACAAGGCTATACGCCTTATCCCCCCGGGATTGGCAACAGCCAACGTCAAGGCTGTGAGCTTTGTGGTCAATGCGTCCGCATCATTCATGGCACTGCCCCCGTCACGTATATCAAACTGGCCAACTTCAATGGAATTGCCTGTTGTCAGGGTTGTTCCCTGAAAGGAACTATAGGCAATGTTGGTTGGATAGGTGAAAGAAGTATTGGCGATGATGTCAGAAGAAGCAGAGGCACCTGACACAACAGTACCACCAATCGCAAGGCCATTGGCTCCCAAGGATGGTGAATTAAAACCCCATCCTCCTGTAGTCGTGCGACCACTTGCATAATATCTTAATGTAATAGTTGTGCCCGCCGCTACATTTTGTAAAGCAGATATACCACTTAGGCTAATTTGTGTCAGTGTCGCAGGGGTGCCAATTAATGCCTGTGGTGAACCGATCAATGAAAATGTAGTTCCATCTAAACTATAGGCAAATTGGTTATCGACCCCTGGAGAAACACAAAAGCTGGCTGTCCCAGCAAATTTTGCATCGATTGTTGAAAGCGAAATTTTGTATCCAGTAGCAGCAGTAAGTGTTATTTGAAAATAGTCAGTATTTGCAGTGGAAATGCCATTGTTTTGGAATCCTGCTGTTCTAAATGAATTATTTGCAGCTGATGCTGCCGCACCCGCCCCACGAGTAATGTTATTGGCACCACTTGCAGCAACAAGATTAGGATTGAAAGTTGTTGCCGTAAAAGTTGCAGTAGCCGTATTATTCCCTGTGAAATCCCATGCTGCGATCTGCCCCCACCCAATCCCGGGCAAAAGCATCATTACAAAAATAACGAGGGTTCCAATAACCGTTTTAGCGATTGCAGATTGTGTATTCATAAGATTGTTTTTAATTGAATTAACACCAAGATTAACAAATATATGGCACGTTATACGTAATAAAAGGTCCTTACGGCAAAATGAATTATGGAAGGGCAAAATACAATTTCACCTGCCCGTTACCTGCTTCTCCCTTTGTACCCCATGAACCCATTTCCATGCACCGAAACAGGCCACCAGCACCAGTGCTCCATACAATCCGCCGTCGATGGGGGCACCGCCCCCGGGAGCTTTGTTGGTGGCCGATCCTTTTTCGACCGGGGGAGGCGGGGGTGCCTGTGCGACCGTGGTAATTGAAAATGCGATGAACCCGAGGAGGATCAATGATAAAAGGCAGGATTTGAGGTTGGTTTTCAAATTCATCCGAAATATTGTTAAATGAATGAAAGACTGTATGACAGGTAGCTGGCTGTTATTGAAAACGTGGTTGAAAAACACGCCACCTCCTGAACTGGCCGGTGAAAATAATACATTAAGAAATACCAGCCTAACACATGTTCACTTTTTTAGGACATTTTAACAATTTATTAATATAGAATGGTTCGGAATAACAATGTGGACTGATCGGAAAGGTTTACTGATAAGGCTATTATGAGATTGTATCTGTTTTTGGTCATGGGTGGTGGGGGAGTTGGTCAGAGGCAGTGTATGTTGGGGTGGAGTTAACGGGTTATTTTGGAGGGATTGGGGGCAAGTGTGATCAACAGCCCACTTTTCCCCGAAATTCATGATTAACCGGAAAAATGGCATATCATTCCTACCCACAACCCGGTTCTCCGATTTATTCAGGGCTGACCACAACTCGCGCCCCTCCCTTTTGGGAAGGGCAGGGGTGGGGTCTATTTAATAAAAACCTTTGTCGTATAAGCCTGCTCGCTGGTCACCACCTTTACAAGGTAGTACCCGGTGGGGGCGTTGATGTTGATTTTAGTTACATTGCCACCGATATTCTGTTGTGATAAAAGCTGGCCCATCAGGTTGTAAATGTAAACTATACCCTGGTTTTTGCCTGTGATGTCGGTTACATAGAGGTTATTCCCCGAGGTATAGATCGTAAACACCTTCCCTGCTGGCGCCTCATTGATTCCGACCGAGTGGAACGTAACCAGGAAGCGGTTGGGATCGTCTCCTGCTGTGGAAGTAAATGAATAATCCGGGTTGAGGGTCAGGTCCTGTGAGGTATTTGTCTTCAGGTCATTCAGGATCACCGGGCCAAAGAGACCGGAGATCGTTTTAGCTTTGATGGTGAAACTGGTCCCGTCGTTTTTGACAAACGAAACCGGGATCTGAACCGTGCCGCCTGCTTCGGGCAGTGAATTGGTTGAAAGATGCTCATCTCCTGCAACCGAATAGAACCATGGGGCGTATCCCGGCAGGAAGTGAGAATCAAAGGCAGCGTCGAATCCGGCGGAAGCCCCTTCATCAAACCTGATCACGCTCTCCTGGGCCGTTTGACCGGCAGGGTCGCTGGCGACCAGCACGATGTGCGGGTAATCCGTTGATTTATACCATGCAGTTGCATCGTGGGTACGCGCACTTATTGGAATCGTGAGCGAATTGTTGCCGCCAAAGGTTGCTACCACCTGGACCATAAATCCATTGAGGGCGGGGATTTTTCCACCAGTGCTGATATCTGCATACGAAGCAGCGGCCACATTCCATATTTTCGCTGTTGCATTTATATGCGTCAGCGTCCATCCGGTTCCCCATGTAATAGCGGAGGTGAAGGGGTTGCCAAGCAGGTGCCAGCCGTTGTTGTTTCCGGCGCTGATTGCGAGGTTGCTGATGCCGATATTGTCTTTGTTGAGCGTCCCGGCGAACTGCCTGGTGCTGGTGGCAGCATATGCTGCAAGATAGCCTTTGCCCGGGATAAAGCCAGTTCCGCCATCAACAGTTGAACCATTTACATACAATGTGTTGGCTGCGCTCCAGTATGGTGTTGCTGTTGCGACATTCTTAAAATTCACCCATTCGTTGGTCGGCTCCCACCATGCATAGAAATCGTAATCGGTATCCGGCGTGGTTGTAAAGGCCGTAGCAACAGCCTGAACTGTAACCGGTGAGGAGAGGAAATGCCATCCATGTGCAGCATCGACCCATGCCGGAATGCTCCGCTGAACTGTAGCAGCCACATTTGCCGAACCCTGGATGAGGGAGCCGCCGGAGTTGACGACGAGGTTGGCGGCGGTGGTGTTGGTGAGGGTGCCGGAGACGGTTAAAGATTTAGTATTACTTATGGTAACAGATTTCCCTGAATTGATTACTAAAGCCTTTGTTTCAGCAGCTATATCAATCGTTGCTGCTCCATCAATAATCGCATCAATAGTTGAAGTGGGAATACCGTTACTCCAATTGCCTACATTATTCCAATTACCTGTTCCAGAAAAAGTTGTAGAGTAAATGTTTATTTGACCTCCTATTGCCAAACAATTGGTAGTTATACCTGCTGCATAACGAGCAATAGCAAAGGTCCCTGTTGTTGCAGTACTCCCCCAGGCATAAATCCGCAAAGTAATTGTTGTTGCATCAGTTATATTCTGTATCGCGGAAATGCCTGATAAATCTAATTGTGTTTGGGCTACTCCATCTACTGTACTTGTAAAACTCACATCTGTGCCAATTTCTGTAAAAGTGCTACCATCTAAGCTAAACTTCCAAATGTATGCATTTGGCCCGGCTGACGTACGTCTTAACGTTACATCTATTGTAGAAAGAGAGACTTTGTAACCACTTTTTGCATTAATAGTAAATTGGAAATACTCATTGTTGGTTATAGCGCTGGATTTTGTCGCTGCAACATCCCAATCTTTAGCAGAAAAACCACGTGCTAATGCTGTGGCAGTAATTCCATTACCCCTTGAGAGCGTAGAAGTATTTAAGTTCGAATTATTCGTTGTTGCATTATAAGTAGACTCAGTTCCTGTTGATTCAGGGCTTCCAAATTGCCAGGCTAAAAGAGTTTCAGGTGCAATTGGTGTTGTTGCAGTAGCCTGTGGAACAGTTCCATCCGTTTTAAAATTAATGGAACCTCCACTATTTGTATATGGGTAAATTTTAAAATAATAAGGTGTGTTCGAATTCAACCCCGTAAAGGATGCCGTCTGCACTCCCTGTGCTATATTTTTCACCAAAGCTCCGTCCGCTACAGGGGTTCCGTCAGCAGGAGCTACAATTGCAGCATAGTTTGTGGTACTTGCTTTGATCAGATAATTTTCGGGAAGTGTACCACCTGTGGCATCGGTCCATGTGACGGTTATGCTTGATCCGCTTTGCGGGGTTGCCGTGAAACTTCCCGGATGGTTTGTTGGTTCTCCCAATGGAGCAGTAATGTCAAAAGCAGAAGATGTTACGCCTGTTAATGAACCGGAAGTAAAGGCGATGGTTGCTCCGGTAACAGCAGCAGGACTGGTTGCAGTTAACCCGATGTAGGCTGTCGTTCCTGCCACGGCAGCAACTGAAGTTGTTCCGCCTAAAGTCCATGTTCCGGCTCCAACTGCAGCAACAACAGACGAGGTGCTTGTAGTCGTATTGCCATATTGATCCTGGATATACACAGCAGGCTGGGTAGCTAATACTGCGCCGTTGGAGGCAGGTGCGGTTGGCTGGGTTTTCATCCCCAACTTTGTGGCAGCACCTGCATTGATCATCTGGGTAACAGATGCAACAGAATAACCCGTTGCTTCTACAGTCACAGCTTTTGATCCCGAAGTGGTTAACAGCGCATTTAACCCTGAAGGTTTCAGTTGCAGGTTTCCGGAAGAAAAAACGTAATCAGTAGTTACAGTAATGGCGGTTCCCCCGATTTTAACAGCTGTTACGGCTGCTCGCCATGTGGCATTGTCGGTAAATGTGATGTCAATTGCATTATCTACATCATTGTTGGTGACATCGGCTGTAAGTGCCGGGGGAGGCGGGGCCGGTATGTTAAATGTTGCAGATGTAACGGGGGTCAACCCTGCCGATGTAAAAGAGATGGTTGCTCCGGTCACTGCTGCCGCACTGGTTGCGGTTAAACCGCTGTAGGTTGTTGTTCCCGCAACTGCTGCCACCGAGGTTGTTCCGCCCAGCGTCCATGTTCCGGCTCCAACTGCAGCAACAACAGATGCGGTGCTTGTAGTTGTGTTGCCATATTGATCCTGGATATACACAGCAGGCTGGGTAGCTAAAACTGCCGCGTTGGAGGCAGGTGCGGTTGGCTGGGTTTTCATCCCCAACTTTGTGGTAGCCCCTGCATTGATCATCTGGGTAACAGATGCAACAGAATAACCCGTTGCTTCTACAGTCACAGCTTTTGATCCCGAAGAGGTTAACAGCGCATTTAACCCTGAAGGTTTCAGTTGCAGGTTTCCGGAAGAATAAACGTAATCAGTAGTTACAGTGAGGGCAGTACCCCCGATTTTAACAGCTGTAACAGCTGCGCGCCAGGTGGCATTGTCGGTAAATGTGATGTCAATTGCATTATCGACATTGTTGTTGGTGATATCTGCTGTAAGTGCCGGGGGAGGCGGGGCCGGTATGTTAAAAGTACCAGAGGTAACACCAGTCAATGAACCAGAAGTAAATGCAATGGTTGCACCGGTAACAGCCGCCGCGCTTGTTGCAGTTAAACCGCTATAGGTTGTTGTTCCGGCAACTGCTGCCACCGAGGTTGTTCCGCCCAGCGTCCATGTTCCGGCTCCAACTGCAGCAACAACAGATGAGGTGCTTGTAGTCGTATTGCCATATTGATCCTGGATATACACAGCTGGCTGGGTTGCCAAAGCTGCCCCATTTGTGACAGGGGCGGTTGGCTGGGTTTTCATTCCCAACTTTGTATCAGCACCTGGATTGATTATCTGGGTAACTGATGCAACAGAATAACCTGTTGCATCTACAGTCACCGCTTTTGAACCGGACGTGGTTAACAACGCATTGCCGCCCGAAGGTTTAAGCTGTAAATTGCCAGCTGTGAAAACGTAATCTGTTGTAAGTGTCAAGGCTGTTCCCCCAATTTTTACAGCAGTTACTGCAGCACGCCAGGTTGCATCATCGGTGAAAGTGATATCAATGTTATTGTCAACATTGTTATTTGTGGCATCGGCATTGAGGGTTGGGGGAGTTAGATTGCCAGCGGGCGAAGTTGTAACAGTTATTGAAGAATTATTATTCACCCTGCATGTCGTAGTAGAGGCAGTCAAAGTATTTGGAACAATAAAGATATTAATTGTTTGACTCACACCAACTGAAATTGGGCTGCCCGGAGTAATCGTATACGCAGTACTAGTGGTGGTAGGGGTAAACGATCCCAATGATGTTTTTGATCCGGCTCCAATACTATATTGAACATCAACTGAAGGGCTCCCTGTTGCTGCACTAACTTGTGATACTACACTAATACTGGAAACAGTAAATGTTACGGAAGCATCACTGGAAATGCTATATGTATACCATTTACTACCACTTAGAGCGCTTGCCAAGGTGACATTAAATCCGGATCCACTTATGCCCGTAGATGCGGTTCCACAAGTAACTCCACTACCTCTCGATATTTGTGAGAAAGTTAAACCAGGAACTGCAGGAGAAATCGTGGCCGTTGGTGCGGCTGGACAAGTAATACTCCCCATCCCTGTATAGGAAACCGTCGTCTGTCCCCACCCCCTCCCAGGCGCCCCTATCAACACAAACAATAACAAACTTAAAAATACTACATTCAGTTTAGTAACGAATTTACTCATGGCTGTGGTTGTTTTAAATGTGAATTTCCCTTAAAAGGATGGAATCGCGTGGAAAAAAAGATTAAAAAGAGGATTTTTGAATTCAGGCGGTGAAGTTATGGTATCCTTGTCGCATAACCTAACATGAAAAAACACAAATTAATTGACAATAAGGTTGTTTTTGAAAAACAGGGCTGTTTTCCAAGGTCATTGTTAGGATATGTCCAATGGGCCGGTATCCTTATAAACCCGCTTGAAATATAAGAAATTTGAAAGAATTGAGAGAAATATGACCAAAATCACCCAATTACGGCTGGGTGGCCATCTGAACCTGAAGTACAGTGCCGTCGGTTTTATAATCGTTGCCTGTTTCGGTCGTCACATACGCGTAAATTTTAAAATAGTATGTGGTATTTGACGTTAACCCTGAAAACCATACTTCCTGGATACCGTTGGCCACATTTTTATCGGTGGCGCTGTTGGGCACGGCAACGAAATCGGTTGGAGCGGCAATGCTGCTGAAACCTGTGCTGCTCATACGCACCAGGTAGGCATCCGGGATGATGGCGCCTGTGGCATCGGTCCACACGAGGTGGATGTTGTGGGCCGAAAAGTCGGCGGCATGGTTGGTGGGTTCAGGGAGTGTGCCGCCGCCTGAACTCCAGATGGCTGTTACGTATTCGGGATGGTCGATGAAGGGGTTCCGGTTGTGCTGGATGGCATACACGGCATTGTTGCGGGCGGTCTCCTTGTCGGAAACAGGATCGGCCGTATGCCATGCGATCAGCATGTCAACATACCATGTTTTATAGGCGGGATAGGAGGTTCCGTTCATAACCGTAGCGCCTAATGCATCGTAGGCAGGCCACGTGGCGATCACATTTTCATAGCGGGTCGCCATGTAAAAATAGGTACGGGCAAAATCGCCTTTGTATTCGGCGCGGGGTTCAAACACGGTTCCCGTGTACCCGGGGGTGGTACATGGCCCTTTCTTGCTGCCGTTCAGGGAAGTCCAGGTGGGTGAAGTTACCGCACCATAGGGATTGTTGCTGTGCATCAGGTTAACATACTGATCTACAGGGTAGATGTGAAACAAGTCAACATTCATGGGAGATACATCGTTGAACCAGCTTTTCGGGAAGGAGTGTTCACGGCTGTAGCAATCGCCTTCGGTACTTGCATTTCCGCACTGGCTGGTGCCCAGGGTGTATTCGTAAGGAGGTGTACCGCCGGGGATGTCGGAGTACATGTCCCATACTTTTCCATTCGCCTTCACGTCTGTGGTGTAAAAGGCATTCCAAACGCCGGGCGTATAACTAACCACCGTGTGCCCTTTGATGATGTCGTAGAGGACGATCTGAAGCGCTTCACCGGTTTTTCCGTTTGCCGGGTCATAGTAACCGGGGGGTACCTGGGCAAAAACGGAAGAAAAATGAAATGCAAGAAAGAGAACTGAGAGGAAAAGCCATGAAGTTGACCGGGTTTTGCCATTGATGGCCTGGGGAGTTTTCAAATTTCAGATAGTTTTATGGATGAAATAATTATCCTGAACAAATGTATGTCTAATTTCTTTCTGATGGTTGGTGATCGAATGTCAATTGTTGTATATCCTAATCGTAAATTTACTGAATTGTATCCTCGAATCCTGTAAACGTTTACAAGTTACAATTTTTCTATTATTTTCCAAGGGAAGTAATCTCAATAACGCTGCGTGACATCCAGTATCACTGGCACCTGACAATCCTCCCGGCACTGCAAGGGCCTAAACTCGCAGATCCAGAAAAAAAATCACTTTCACCCGCCACCTTTTCGAAAAAATCCGATTAAGCAAGAAAATGTCTTATGGCATCCAGCAGTGAAAGAGTGCTCACCAAAGCGGACATCCTCCAGGTGATCAACATCGGCCGGTTTAACCGGAAATTGAAACATTCGGCCTCCATGATACCGGCTGAGCGGTATTCGGAAAAGCGGAAACAGCATCTCTCCCGGTTTGAATATGCGAAGGAGTATGGCCGCCAGGTTTTTGCTGATCCTGGCAAGTCTGCCTTGTATGCGCCTTACCTGAAAACCTGGAAGAGGAAACGCAAACACATCGGCATCTACCAGCTTGCGATCAGGGAT
Source organism: uncultured Bacteroidales bacterium (assembly GCA_903926565.1). Lineage (GTDB taxonomy): Bacteria > Bacteroidota > Bacteroidia > Bacteroidales > FEN-979 > CAIVAT01. The sequence continues at coordinate 4,063 of CAIYJU010000209.1, read as the reverse complement.
TACATGCATGCACCTTCAATAGAAGAAGTTACCTTTTCGGACAGGCGCCGTGGCGGCCCAGAAATGGTCTTCATCCGTGCTTATAATGAATTCCAGGCGCCGCATGTGGCGGTGAGCATCGTCGCGCCCGACGGTGAAATACTGGAGGAGGGGGAGGCCGATGGCCACCAGTTTCATATCCATTACAGCTACAGGTTCATCGACCGTTCATTGCTGAAGCCCGGAAACACGCTCAGGATAAGTGCCTGGGATCTGCCCGGAAATATCGCCGTTAAGGAGTATGACCTGTTGCAAAACCTGCCGGTCAGCAACCTGCCAGACCCGCCTGAAACACGGTAAAACTGGCCGTGTACTTAAGTCCCGTTTAAGTACTTCCTTAAGTCTCCTTTAAGTTTCGTTTAAGTTTTGTTCGATGAACATAAATGGAACGTATGAGCCTCCTGTATGCAGGGAATATGCGTTCAATATCCTGACGATGTCCCCGTCAGCCTCTTCGCCTGCTTATGTAAGCAAAATATCTGAAAAATTGCCTGGGGTAACGATGGTATATCCCGAATCAGGATATCCGGCGGAATATTCCCGGGGAGCACTGGTTTTTTTTATTGGTTTCCACTTAAATTCAAATGCGTTGTATTTCCCATCCGTTTCTTCAATGTAATCGATCTCTCGTTGTGAATATGTTCTCCAGAAAAATGAGTTGACTTGTTTTTGCTGGTAATTAAGGAGTTTTAATCGTTCGGCAATACAGAAATTTTCCCATAGTGCGCCAATATCATCACGTGTGTCAAAAGTGTGGAAACGCTGGATAATCGCATTGCGTATTCCCAGATCCCAAAAATAGATTTTCCGGCTTTTACCGATTTCATTCCTGAGGTTTTTCTTTAATGCAGGAAGTTTGAAAATGACAAAATTGTCTTCAAGGAGTTGCACATACCGCTGCACCACAGTTTGGTCTACCTGCAATTTGCCTGCAAGTTCAGTGTACGACACTTCGTTGGAAATCTGGAAGGCAAGCAGTTTTAATAAACTCAGGAGGATTTCCGGCTTTTTAAGATGCTGAAATTCAAGAATATCCTTGAATAAATAGCTTGAAGTTATTTCATACAGGTTTTCCTGTGCCTGTTTATCATCATTCAGAATAACCGACGGATACAACCCGAATCGTAAAACCCTGGCTAAATTACGGTTGGTCTCAACAACCGTTGCCTTCAGGTTTATTTCATTAAAGGTGAAAGGAAATAATTTGTAGACTTTTTTTCGACCGGTCAATGGCTCATTGATATTATTTGACAATTCAAAGCTCGAGGATCCGGTTGCAATTACCTGCAGATGAGGAAAATCATCATGCAGGATTTTTAGCACCAATCCGATATTCCTGATTCGCTGGGCTTCATCCAGCACAATGATATCGAGGTTTTTAACCACATTGGGAAGATTGCCGGCATTTTCCCATGAAAACAGGGACTGGATATCAAAATAGTCGCAATTGAAATATTCTGATCTCCGGGAGCTATCTTTAATCAGTTGTTTAACCAGTGTTGTTTTTCCGACCTGCCGTGCACCATAAATAACAATCACTTTATTATTTTCAGACGGCTCTTCCAATCTGCTTTTTAAGTCATTTTCAATGATCCTGGGTATGAACATGGCAATTTATTTCTACAAATATAAGAAATTGCGTGATGTAACTCATGTAATTTTGTAAAATCAGAGAAGTTGTATGTGGATAAGTTGATTACTCAGTCCACCTGTCCGCCTGTCCGCACGTTATGCAACGAGCCTGTTTTCCCAACCTGCCGCCATGGAACCACATCGATGCCATTGCTGTGCTGTTGTAGTGAATCTCCCGAGTAGATTACGGCTCCACCGGGTTTCCCATATAATGATTGCCAGAAGGTAAGGTTCTTGAAATATTCAGGCGTGATGGTTTGGCCGGATTTTATTTCGACAGGGTTGTTTTTCCTGATTGCCGTGGTCCGACAATGGCAACTGCTTTGAACTGGTTCGACAGTTTCCGGAGCGTTTCTTCAGCTGAACGTTTGATCATGATGCCAATGTACAAAATCGGAATCGGATTCCGAGATTGTAAGGAAAATATTTATCCTCCTGCCCGCCGGCTTATGTAAGCAAAATATCTGAAAAATTGCGTTGTATTTCCCATCCGTTTCTTCAATGCAATAGGGTTTTGATTAATTTCCCTTCGGGATATTTCTCGCGGATTTTAGCAGATTTAAGCGCAGATTTTCGCGGATTACAGAAGGCAACTTCATATACAGACTCCAATAACCCGGAACCCGGAATCCGTTGGACCTTACAGGCACAACGTTTTATGACAAAGGAAATATCATTTTCATTCATGGAATGTCTTATTTTCAAAAACCAGTAAATTCAATCCTGAAATGGGTGAGTGTTACCAAAATTTCGTAACTTTGAACAAAAGAGTACAGGATGGAACGAATTATCAATATACACATTGAGAAATTGCCCGAAGGTTTTTATCTGGCTACATCTGAAGATGTTCAGGGGCTTATAGCTCAAGGGAGGACTATTGCAGAGACACTTGAGATAGCCAAGGATGTTGCGAAAAAGTTGATAGAGGCCCGTGAAGAGCAGATTCCGGTTTCAAACAGATACACAACGGTGCCAAATCATACCGGAGATATGCCCGAAGGAACTTTACGGGCGATATTAAATCAGGCAGCGATTGATGTCGAAGATTTTATAAAACTGAAATAAGGCTGATATATTTATTGCACGTAGTGCCACAGAGAAGGCCATCACACGATCTCCTTTTACTTCTTGAAAAGTTTATCAATTTTGAGCATAAAGTATTTTATGATATTTTTTTATGTATATTAGCAGTTTAACAATTGAAAACAAACCACTTAGGCACTAAGAGCACCAAGGGCCACTTAGAAAATAAACTGTTTAACCCTTAGTGTTTCTAAGTGCTCTTAGTGCCTTTGTGGTTTAAAAAAAATCCAGGTTCTTAAATATATTCCCGATTTTGTTCATCCTCTCTGGTATGATGATCAATCAATAAAATTATTGTAATTTTGTTAAAAGCCTTACTCCATGATAATAGAAGTGAGAGCAGATACCCAAACTGAAAACCTTTGCGGATAGTTTGATTGCAATTTAATGTAACTTTGAAAAAGAATTGAGCATGAAACCCTATCTGAACAGAATATCAATCGATCCGAACATCAGATTTGGAAAGCCTTGTGTGAATGGCACCAGGCTTACAGTGTATGATGTTTTGGGATGGCTGGCATCCGGCATGACGTATGATCAGATTCTCCTGGATTATCCTGAACTTGCCATGGATGATATTTTATCTTGCCTCGCTTTTGCTGCCGACAAAACTCATAAATTGCGTTTTGCATCATGAAGCTTTTGTTGGATCAGAATATCTCCTTCAGGGTTATAAAGGGAATCAAATCGGACTTTCCTCTCGCAAAACAGGTTCGGGAACTTGGTCTGGAAAATCATACAGACCGTAAAATTTGGGATTTTGCCAAAAAGGAAAATTACACCATTTCAGGATCCATCGAAAAATTCGCGGACCGGACTTCAATAACGTTTTCCCACTAACCACTTTAATTGCCTAAGGGTTTAATTATTTATTTGGCTAAAGCCAATAATTTGTTTGCAATTCTTCAAACCACTAGCTAAAGCTAGTGGCAATTGATGAGGAACCAAACTGTCTCCGGTTGAATCACCTCCGGTTAAATTGCTTCCAGCTTAATTGCCTCCGGCTAAATTGCCTCCGGCTTTAGCTGGAGGATCATAGTGATCAGTATCCATATTGGCTTTAGCCAAATTTCTTTTGACTGGCGTGATGCCCCCTCTTACGGCTTTCCCCACCCCCCTTTATTTATTTTCAAAAACAGGTAAATTCAACCCTGAAATGTGTAAACAATATTAAAATGTTGTAATTTTGTTAAAACCCTTACTCCATGATAATAGAAAGAACCGATAAGGAGATTTTGATACGGATCCCTAATTCTGTTGACATTGAAGGTGCTCAACGCATTATAGATTACATAAGATATTTAGAAGT
>CAIYJU010000208.1 GCA_903926565.1 uncultured Bacteroidales bacterium | reverse complement strand
TTGTAACTAATCAGTAGGTGAAAAATAAACGTTATTAACAGTTTTATTCGGTAGTTAACAATTTGGTTCGTCGATAAAAATTTGCTTTTTTAAAATCCAACACATGTTGACAATTCATCATTTTACGAGTTGATAAATAAGCGATTACGTTCTTTGAAATAATGAGATGACGGTGTATTTTTGTACAAAATCTGATTGTGCAAACTCCGGAACAACTCATCATCGAAGGCCAAAGGCAAATCATCGAATTGCTGATGGAGGAAAACCGGCAACTGAAACTGCGGTTGGAAATTGTTGAGCGTCAGTTGGCCAAGCTTCTTACCAAGAAAGACAGTCATAACAGTTCGATTCCCCCGTCCAAAGATGAAAATCGCCCGAATCGCACCAACAGTTTGCGTGAGAAATCGGGTAAAAAGGTTGGGGGACAACCAGGGCACGAGGGTAAAACGCTTCAGATGACAGCTAATCCGGATGAAATCATCGATCACCGTTCTTGTTTTTGTCCACGCTGTGGTTCGGATGTGAGTGAACAGCCTGTTGAAGTAGCAGAAAGCCGACAGGTAGTCGATATTCCTGTGATCAAACAGATTGTGACAGAACACCGGGTTTATCGCCACCAGTGTACTTGTGGGCATATGTTCGAGAGCGATTTCCCTGACGGAGTTGATTGGCCGGTAAGCTACGGCAAAAATGTTGAAAGCCTTATTGGCTATCTCAATGTTCGCCAGTATCTGCCGTTTAAACGTCTTCAGGAAATGATGCGTGATGTTTTTGGCGTATCGATCAGCGAAGGAGGTTTGCACTATTTGCTTAACCGCCTTTCCGGTAAAGGGGTTACTGCATATGAGATGATCCGCCAAACCGTGTTGAACAGTTCGGTCATTGGAACCGATGAAACCGGGATGAAGATCAACGGAAAAAAACATTGGTTCTGGACATGGCAAAGCAAACTGGCAACGTTCATTGCTGCTTCGTCTAACAGAGGTGCCGATACCATTGAAGAGCAGGTCAGCGGAATCTCTGAAAAAGCTGTTTTGGTCCATGACTGCTGGAGGGCTCATTTTAAAACTCCGGTCGGAAGACATCAGATTTGCACGGTGCATTTGATCCGGGAACTTAAATATCTGGAAGAGCTTTACAAAATGGCATGGCCAGTGAGGTTCCGGATCATGTTGATTGAAGCGGAAGTACTGAAAAAACGATTTACTCCTGCCGATTATCTGTACCCTGACCATGGCCGAAGTCTTTTGGAAAAAGAGCTTGATGCGCTGCTTAATGAGCACATCAGCCCTCAACACAAAGAACTGGTGTCGTTTCAAAAGCGTATAGTCAAATACAAGAATCATTTGTTTACGTTTCTTTATGATCCCGCCGTCCCATCTCATAATAATGACTCAGAAAAGGCAATCCGAAATGTCAAAGTAAAACAAAAAGTCTCCGGCCAATTTAAGACTATGTTTGCCGCCGAGAACTTTGCCATCCTGAGATCCATTATCGAAACAGCCATCAAAAACAAACAAGATGTGCTGCAAGCCCTCAATGTAATCGCGCATTATAAATAGGACTGATTAGTTACTATTTATTTATACTGAATCGAAAATTCTTCGCGACTTAAGAACAGTTTTACTGTTAGGCTCGGGTTTGCTGGTGTCTAACAGGTATAATGGCACTTAATCAAATATTTTTTGTTACGTTTGTGCAAAAATAGGATAGCGAACTAACATTAGGTTCACGTAAGGCATCTGTTGAAAAATAACTTGTTAATATTTATTACCGAGTGGACCAGGCCAGCCTTTCCAGCCGTGCGGATTCTAACATCATTCTATTTGACGTGTGAACCGGCATGAATTTCAACTGTTATTGATGATGGTGGACACCCGGATTGAAATGTGAAATAAGGTAAACCATGTGAAAAGACAATTCTTTATAATTAACTGGCGAAGTAGCCTGTATTTCGCAGCCATGTTTATTGTGGCGTGTATTCCCCTGGTCTTTCCGGGCGATGCTCCGTTTGTCAACGATGAACCCCAGCTTTTCATTGGCGCATTTCAAGCAAACATGACTCATAGGCTTGCAATTCATGGACTTACTGGTTCAATTGGACTCCTTTATGGTCCTTTGCCAACCTGGTTCTATCAGTTGGTAATATCCATAACAACTGTTCCGGAAAACTGGGTATTGCTAAGGGCAGGATTTATGACAGTTATGATCATATCAGGGTTGGTTTTTTTACAAAGGGGCACCGGACTTTGGAAATGGTTTCTGCCAATCGTGATGGTTTCGCCATATCTATGGTATTATTCACGTCATTTATGGGACAATTCATTTTTGCTGCCGTTCTCAAGTTTAGCATTAGGGTTCTATGTGTTTTCACTTAAACTACAGAAGGAGGGAAAAAACACCACGGCTTTCTATCTGATCCTGCTGTTAGCCATTGCAACCACGCTGATCCTGCCATTCATTCATTTTATGGCCATCCCGCTGACATTGGCTCTTTTACTCCATATGACCCTCTACCTCAGGAAAGTACTATATAAACTATTAATCCCGACAATCGCTTTATTGCTGATTGTATTTTATTTACACGCATCATATCTTGAAATTCTCATAGTGAGCCTTAAAAACCTTCACCCCAATGTATCCGTTTCACCTTCAGGTTGGTGGCAAGGTTGGATTTTCCCCTTTCTGGGAGGAAGGATGCTAAGTGGTGCCCAACTCTCCTATTTTTTTGGCCGGGATTGGCTTCCGGATAACTTTGTGTTTATAATTTTGACATACATATCCTATATAGCTTATATAATGGTTTTTGGGGGCATATACCGGGCAGGTTATTTTGTGTGGAAACAGATAATCTTCCCTGATAAAAGTCGAAATAAGGCCATTGATGTTCAAACCCATCTTGCATTGATCGCACTGATTTCATTCGTTTTACAAATAATTGTGGGTGGGGTATCTCATGCCTTTTTTCATCCACACTATTATAATGGCATGTGGATTATTTATGTTTATTTCGCATGGCTTGCTGTAGATAGAATTATTTTTATGAAATGGGGAAAATTAACAGTATTCGTCTATGGAATATCTCTTGCAACTATTTTATGCGTAGTCATAATTCTGGCCCACCAGCGACATGGGGGTCGCAGGTGGGCGACGATAGAAAATCAACTGGAAATTGCCCGCAAATTGGGAAATCAACCGCGGACTGATGTAAACTGCAAGGTGGGTTATCTCTCAAAGTATCCTAGTTTGAATGCCCTGCAAATAATTTGCGTCAAAGATAATCGTGAGAGAATTAATGGTCCTGTTGTGATTGAATATGCAACAAAAGATCGGAGGTCGGGACTGGTTCGAATAAAAAGTGATGTGAAACGGTGAGACTTAGACAGGGCTGGTTATCAGTGATCAGTTGTTCCTAACGATTATAAATAAAGGTTGTCAACATTGTTACTTCAGTTGGCTTTTTTCTCCCTTAACCGCATTACCATTGAAAATGCATAAAAAAGAAAATCACCACCAACGGTTACAAACCGGCCAAGAACAATTGCTTTTAACAACTCTCTTTCGCTGATGAATGAATGCAATATTGTCAGAAAGACAACTTCACGTACTCCAAGTCCAGCTGGTGCTCCTGGTGTCATTAACCCTGCTAGCCAGGCAACAACATAAACACCAACGATTCCAATAAAGATTGAATTGGATCCAATACCCATGGGAGTAAATAGTACAACAATACACTCAAAAATAATTCCAGAAATTACAAGAAAAACAAGGTAGTATTTCATGGAGGATGCCACGTTTTTCCCGACCAAAAACCCAATACATATAAAACTGATTCCAAGGACTATAACAAACCCGCTCAGTGCAATGGGAAATGTTATCCAATGTATGTAAAGTGGAATTACTAAAACAGAGAATAGAAGGCCGGTAGTTGCCAGAAGTCCAATTTCCCACACAGAAGACTTTGCCAATGGCATTGCCGGCAACCCTGCAGCTTGTCCGATGGCTTGTCTTCCTGCAAAATGAAAGATATTTCCTGGTACGTATTTGGCAATCTGGGAAATCCCATAGGTTTGAATTGCCCATTTTCTGGTAGTAGAAACACCTAAATACAGCAATAAATCACGCCATGCCAATGCCAGGAAAAGGTTGGCAGAACCATACGCCAACATCAGCCCAAGCAAAGAAAAAGTCGAAAAAATATTAAATTCAGAAAAATCAATTTGATCAGAATACTCTGATAATTTTCGTATAACAAATATAATGCTGACGATTCCTATTCCAAGCCCAGCCCAATGAAATAATCGCTTCCATTTAATATGTTTCACGAAGTGTAAATATTATTTGAGTTTGCATAAAAGCATCGTCCAGGGCAAAGGAGTGTTAATTTTCACAATGTCGAAATGTCTGGAAACAAGTTTGACAAACCCCCTTTTTGACCAGCGTTGAATATGCCCTGGTGTATTCCCCCAATCACTCAAATACTGCCCTCTTGCCATATTCAGAAAACTCCACAATGGTTCACAGGGCACACAAACTATAAGGTAAGGTGTGGCCACCCGCTTCAATGCTAAAATAGCATCATCAGGCCTTTCCAGGTGTTCCAGTACCTGGCAGCAAACAACAAGGTCTGCTTTATCAGAAATGGGGTCGAGATTGTAAATATCTCTCACAACAAAGTTCTCATGCGGCAGTTTGCGGTTCATGGCATTTGAACGGGCCATTTCAATGACAATGCTTGAAAAATCAGACCCACGAGTTTTGATTCCTTTTTCCAGCCATTTCAAACTCCAGTAACCCTCGCCGCAGCCAACTTCATGGATCGTAGCAGGGTTAACGATGCCTGTTAATTCATTCAGAGATGACTCATATCCCTGCATCAGAAAACGCACAATCGGGTTACTGGAGCCATATTTATCATACGTATTGCCAATTACGACTCCATCCTCTTTAAGCCCGCCTGCTACTTTCAAATTATCCTGTACTTTCATTAGAACCTATTTAAAAATTAGCCTTTATATTACTCATCTTCCTAAGTTTAAATTGTATATCTTCCATCATTCGCCTGTTAACTGACATCAGGTCAGCCAGGAATGCAACAAGGACAGTTTGGAAACCAATCCCTAATAATATGGATGCAAGGACAAGGGATTGCAGATGCCCATTACCATCCCCGGTTACAAAGAAAAACAAAAACCTCAGCCCCAGTATAATACCTGCCCCGAACAACATCAACCCTGTGAAAAAAAAGAAGCGGAATGGCTTATAAACAATAAATATACGGATAATTGTAACGATCGAGCGCTTTATGTAAGATGGAATGCTTTTCAGCAAACGGGATGGACGCAAATCTCCATTAACCCGAATGGGCACAGAAATGATGGAAAGATTTTTTTGCCCGGCCTGAATGATTGTTTCAAGTGTATAGGTATATTCATTGAAAACATTCAATTGCATGGCAGCTTCTCGATTTATTGCCCGAAATCCACTGGTAGCATCAGGGATGGAGGTTTTAGATGCCTGACGTACGACCCAGGAACCGAATTTCTGAAACAGCTTTTTTAAAATCGAGAAATGCTCTATTTCCTGAATTGGCCGGGCTCCAATAACAATCTGGGCTCTTCCATCTAAAATAGGTGCTGTCAAATTAGGAATATCTCCGGCAAAATACTGATTGTCAGCATCCGTATTTACGATAACATCGGCCCCCTTTTCGAGGCAAGCTTCCAGACCAGCCATAAACCCTTTCGCCAACCCCTGATGCTTAGGCAGGCTGACTATATGATCAACTCCGTTTTCTCTGGCAACTGCGATTGTCCTGTCGGTTGATCCATCATCAATAATTAACCATTCTACACTATCAAATCCATTAACAGTCCTGGGTAAAGCAGCCAAGGCAATTGATAAGGTTTGTTCCTCATTATAACAAGGTATCTGAATGATGAGTTTCATGAATTAAAAATTAATGGTTGAAACAAAATATTAAATTAAATGGACGACAATTCATTTAAAAAACGGAAACACCTATTCCTTGAGCCTTAAAAATGAAAACCATTCATTGCTTTGAAATACGATCTCCCCTTTCCCATTATCGAATTGCCGTGCAAACCCGGCAAACCTGCTTTTAGTATCCTCATCAGGAGGCCAATGGTACGAATCCCATCGCAAATCAAAATGCGGGATTACTAGAACAGTAACAACTTTTGCCTTTAACAAGGCAATCATACCATCTATCTGTGGATTGATTGCTACTTCCTGTAATTCTGCCGGCCACTGTTTCATGGATAAATCGACTGCCTTGTCGGAAGAAACATTATAACTCCTGCATTCCACATCAGCACAGAGGTATGTACTAAAATACCCATTTGAGAGCCCCCCTAGCTGGATAAAGAAAACAAGATCCTCTTGCTTAACACCTTCTCTAAAACCCGCCAGGGCAGTTGAATTAAAGGCATTAAAACAACTTGTCGAATAATTTACTTGCTCCAATCTATGGCTATAGCTTGGAGTATACTCTGATACAATCAAAACAGTAAAAAGTACGGCTATGATTCTGCCTCGCCAACCGCGATTCCATAATAAGGTTAGCAACACCATGAGAAGTACAACAAAAACCATTACTGTAGGTAAAAACCATCTGCTGACAGAACGCATATACTTAATCGGGGGAATTTTGTATAAAAATGCATGAGGCAAGGATAAGGTAGCTGAAGCTTCCGGCATCAGGTAATCTTCATATGAATAACTATCCATTGATGTTTGATCCAGATGGCGATGATCGTTAATTTTTAATGAGGGTCCCAGTGATAGGAACAGCGTAATAATACCAACTGTAAGAAAAAGCCAGTGTTTCAATGTCACAATTCTTCGGAAAAAAAATAAAAGAGGCACAACCAGAAGCAATCCAATTCCAAAATAAACATGGTCAACAGATTCGCCATCTGAGTAAAACAGCTTGGGATCAGGGATAGAAACAGGCCAAAAATGCCTAAAATTATACATTTGATCTGGTCGGTTAAAAAACGCCACTATATCGATCCCCTGACCACGAAAAAAATCCAATGGCATGACTGCATAATTAGCACCTTCCGGTATGTAATTCTTGTACAACAGATATGCTATTACCGGAGTAAGCGCAAGGAAACAAATTTTGGCCACTTGTTTGTAAATCATGGATTTGCCCCTAATCGCTTTGATAGCCTCATACAACATTATCACACCTGTAAACATTGATGCCATGACGAAGGTATACGGCTCCAGAAAGATTAAAAATATTTTTGACAGTAACACCAACGGGAAACCGACAAATAACCGTTTTGTTTGAAAATAGAATAAATCCAGCCAAATAAAAAAAGGCAACGAGGCAAACGCCCACATCATAAAAACATATCCGCTCTTGGCCCAGACAATGGGCATAAACAGGAATAAAAAGCCTCCGGCAAAAGAAAAAAACCTGTTTCCACCGAAAGACCTGATTGTTAAAAACACACCCACCCAGCCAAGAAACAAGAATAACAGACCGGTTAAATTATATGCATTCACCACAGAAACTTTCGATACAATTTGAATAATTGACGACACATAAGCATACGATAAACCGAAAGGCATGTAACCCCCCAAAGGCAAACCAACAAAAGCACAAGGAGTACACAGTTCCATTTTTGTCAGACAGTTTATATTGCCTAAAGCAGTAAACATGATGGCTAGTGAGTTGACATTGTTTAATGGAATAATGCCATAAAATGGCGCTACAATAAATAAAATACATGCAATTGCTAATAAAAGCAAAGCGATTTTTTGAAGCAGTTTGTTATTTAAAATGTCTAACCTTTTGTCATTAATGATCGGGTTGTTCACTCTCCATTGGGGGGTAACCATTGAACTGGGGAAAATCTTCATGGGTGCTTTCTATAGATAATTAGATTAGTAAGATGATGAATTGGAGCTATTCACCCCGAGTTCAATACGTATTTCTCGATTGGCTTCCAGATAACCCCGCTCCCACTTGATATCAGGTTCAAGATTCCCCTGATAAACTGAATTTGGTCCCAAAATAAAAATGTTCGATGATAGCATTAATGCCACCAAAAAAGAGACAATGTATTTCCTTGCAAAAAACGAGCGCATTGTTGCTGAGTAAAATAACTATTTCATTTTTCTGACTGTTTTCACCTCCATATTTTGACTAAAATGCAAAGCTAAAAATTTATTGTCTCTGTTTATCTTGAATCCTACATTCTTACCGGCATTCGAACGATTTTATTTTTAGAATCGAATATGCTGGCACCCATCTTGCATTGATCTCCTTGGTTTCATTTGTTTTACAAATGATTGCGGGTAGGGTTTCTCATGCTTTTTTTCATACACATTATAATAATGGTATATGGATTATTCACATATATTTTGCATGGCTTGCTGTAGATAGAATTATTCTAATGAAATGGGGAAAAACAGCAAGATTCTATATAAATGTTAACAAAATACCCTGATTAAATTTACCTTTGTTTCATTAGATTCATTATGGTATTCAACAGCACGATTTTCCTGTTTCTCTTTCTTCCAGCATTTCTGGCCCTCTATTTTCTTGCACCTGGCAAACTGAAAAACGTTGTTTTGATACTTTTCAGTCTTGTTTTTTACACCTGGGGAAGCGCGATGCTGGTTTTACTTCTGCTTGGCTCGGTAATCCTTAATTTCAGCGGGGCGATTTTTATCAGAAAAGGTTTCAGGGTTTCAGGGCTTTCAGTATTGCTCATTTTTAACATTGGCCTGCTGGGTTATTTCAAGTATTGCAACTTCGGCCTGGATGCATTGAATGGGATGTTGAGAATGTTTCATGTGCATGGTGTGTTTTTTCATCCTGTAACTGGTCTGTTGCTGCCGCTCGGAATAAGCTTTTATACATTCAGGGCGATCGCGTATGTACTTGATGTATATAAAGGGAAGACAGATCCATCCACGAATTTTCTTGAATTTTGTACCTGGTTTACGATGTTTCCCCTGATTTCAGCCGGGCCGATTGTTCGTTATGCAACACTGCAGAATCAGTTGACTTCCAGGAACATCAGTGTTGACCGTTTCACAGAGGGGATGGCCAGGTTTGTTACTGGCCTGGCAAAAAAGGTCCTGATTGCTGGCACTTTCTCGACCGTTTCACAATATGTTTTCAGTGCTAACCTTTCCGAAGTGTCGATGGTGATGGCATGGACAGGTATCATCGCATTTACACTGGAAATCTATTTTGATTTTTCAGGTTACTCTGATATGGCCATCGGCCTTGGCAAAATGATCGGATTTGATTTCCCTGAGAACTTCAACTACCCCTATGCCGCCCGGGATATCCGTGAATTCTGGCGCAGATGGCATATTACCCTGTCAAATTGGTTAAGAGACTACCTTTTCCTTCCGGTTGCCTATTCCCTTTCACGAAAGTTAAAGAACGACAGCTATTTCAGAATCAAAACTGATTATATTATTTATGCAGTCGCCACGCTTGTGACCTTTGTTCTCTGTGGCTTATGGCATGGGGCCGCCTGGACTTTTGTTGCATGGGGATTCTATTTCGCGGTGTTCTTAATTATGGAACAGATTTTCCTCGGACGACTCCTGAAAAAATTATGGCCCCCGCTTCAACATCTCTACACAATACTGGTCGTATCCTGCAGTTTCGTTATCTTTAAATCAGCAAGTCTTGGGGATGCCTTTAACTTCCTCGGGAAGTTATTCTCTTTTTCTTCCGGAAATCCTGCAGTAAACAGTTATATCTGGTTCTTCTGTTTCAACGGTCAAACACTGATGGCCACATTGGCAGCCCTGATATTTTCTGTCCCGGCTTATGGCTATCTTCGTCAGTATGCAATTGTTCCGGGAAAAACCAACTCCCTCATCCGGCTATTTCTTAACACCTCTGCCGTTCTCATCCTCGGTACTCTTTTTATTGTAACTCTTTCATATCTGGCGTCAAACACATATAATCCATTTATCTATTTACGGTTCTAATGGCAAGAATCAGATCTTATAAAAACATCCTTTTAATCATCCTCTTTGCTGTCGCCCTGAGCACGCCAATATTGGTTCAGCTAAGCGGATATAAGTTAAAAGTGATCACAACTGAAAACAGGCCTAAAGCAAATATGCCTGTTTTTAATATGATCAAAATAAAAGATCTGAACATGCAATTGGGTGTATATTTTAAGGATTTCAACACCTATTTTGAAGATAATTTTGCTTTCAGGGAAATGCTGATTGAATTTTACAGTTACCTTAAACTGGGCATATTGCGGTCCGATCCATTCCCGGAAAAAATAATCATCGGGCGGGAAGGCTGGCAGTTCCTCGGGGAGGCTCACTCAAATACAATTTCAGAGACCAAAGGAATTCTCAATTTTTCACAATCCGACCTTGACCTTATTTCAAAAAACATGTCGGAGAGCATGTTGTTCCTTGACAGCCTGAATATCAGGTTATATCTTGCAATCGCACCTGAAAAATCAACGGTTTATGGTGATTACCTTCCTATTCGTAAATCTACAAACCAGACAAAACTCGACCAGGTCAAAAACAGGCTGGCCACCATCGGATGCAGGGTTATCGACCTGAAGGATGACCTTACAAAGATTCAGAACCCTTACATCTTTTACAAGACGGACTCCCATTGGAATGAGATTGGCGGTTTTCTTGGCTCTCAGACACTGATGAAACGGTTGAAAAACGATTATTCAATGTTGCCCGTTCTGGAGATGGCAGATTTTTCTATAGATACAATAACAGATTACCAGGGAGATAATGCCAAATTGCTGTTTTTGCATTGGCCGGAGAACAAGTATATTTTCACCTTAAACATACCTTTGGAGGTAATTGCAAAAGAAAAAGAATACACGGTTCCCTCAACTTATTTATGGAACCCGGCCAATTATGAAAGGAGATACAGTACATCACAAAATAAGCTAAAGGTCCTGATCTTTCATGACTCATTTTTCCGTGAATTCCCAAAGTTCCTCTCTCCAGCATTCGGGGAAACTGTATTTATCTGGGCCTGGTGGAATAAGGCAATTATCCTCAATGAAAAACCAGATATCGTTATCTATGAAAAAGTGGAACGGGATATCGACCATTTACTTTACCCGCTAAAATAACATTGTGATTAACAGATTGTTATTCAGATTTATAAATCACAGGACGTCACTCAAACGACGTAGTGAAAAGTATCCAGGACTAATTGTAAACCGATATACTGAAGGCTGCAGTAGGGATTTTACTGATAAACGAAGCGTATTTGTCAGACAAATGATGATCAATAAAACATATCACATCGATGTTCCTGACATTTTCCAAAACCCAGTGTTTCCAATGTTCCTGGTAATACTGTCCATATAACACCTCAACTCCCATCTGCTGAAGTTCTGAAACAGCGGGTTCAACCTGTTTAAAATTATCCGGAAGGAATTTGACCTGGAATCCATTTTCAAGGTAGCGGTTAACCATTTGCATTGATTTCTCCCATCCCTTGGTCTCCGATGGGCCGGGAACAGCGTGATCGACTAAAAGAACCGTTTGTTTGTATTTGCTCCTGTCGCGTGACTTGAAAATATTCTCATCACGCAAATAGTTATTCCTGTATAACTCCTCCCGCCATTTTGAATAAAATACTTTCTGATTTTCATCCTGCTTCTTCTTGACCCCCTGGGTGATGTCGGTACCATGCGATACACCCTCAAAATGGATCACCTCCGACTTAGGCTGATAGAGCGTACGGTAACCCAACGCCCTGATCTGCATGGCAAGGTCGGTATCTTCATAATAGGCAGGAGCATATTGAGGATCAAACCCGTTCAGCTGATCCCACAATGCCTTTCTGACACAAATGGCTGCCCCTGAACAGTAATCAACTTCCTTGACATAATTGTACTGCGGAAGGCCGGGATCATCTTCCCTGCCATAATTCATGGCCGAACCATCCTGAAATACAATGCCTCCCGCCTCCTGAAGTTTCCCCGTCGAAAAAATAAGTTTGGCGCCAACCAGGCCCGCATCAGGCCGCTCTTCCATTGTTTTCATCAGCCATTTCAGCCATTCCGGCTCAACAAGTGTATCATTGTTGAGCAGGATGATATATTTCCCTGCGGCCTCCCGCACTGCATTGTTGCAGTTGAAAAGAAATCCCAGGTTGTGCTCATTTCTGATGATGCGGATGTTTTCGACGAACTTTCCGGCCGTTTTTGTATCATCTGTGGAATTATCATCAACCAGTATGACCTCATAAGATATGCCTTCAGAATTTTTCAGGATAGACCCCAGGCAGGCCATCGTATATTCCCATTGGTTATAGACCGGGATAATAATGGAAACCAATGGGTTGGCAGGTAATGCTGGAAATTTTAAAATACCACTGACGTCCTGTGGCGGAGATGCTATGCCTTTTTCCGGTTCCCGGGGTATGACCTCCAGGGGCAGACGCTGCCCTTTAAGATACAATAAGGTACGTCTGAAAAACGAGCCGGCACCTTCACGCCGGAGCAATGCAAAGGCATAGCCGACGTCTTTGACGAAAAAGGAGAACTTTGCCAACAATGAATTGTAAAGTTTCAGCAGGGGTCGATGTTTATTTTTGGGTATCTGGCTGGTGCAATGGTCTGTCAGCTCCCTGATCCTTTCTTTAACGGCCTGTTGAGAGCAAATTGCTGAATTAAATTGCTGACCGGCCAGTCCCATCTCCCGTTGTTTCTTTTCATCCTTTAGGAGCTTAATGACACTGGCAGCAAATTCATCAGGGTTGTCGGTCACCATCATATGTTTCCCATTCACTACATCAAAGCCTTGTGCACCAATGCCGGTAGCCACAACAGGGATGCCATGTGCCATGGCTTCATTGACTTTTCCCTTCATGCCTCCGCCAACAAGCAGCGGGGCAACGGAAACTGCAGCCATATCAAGGTATGGCTTCGTTTCCGGCACGTAACCCAATACTTTAACGCCCGGAACATTTGCCAGGGCCAATACCTCCGGCGTAGGATCACTGCCAATGATCAGAAACTCAGCCTTTGGATTAGCCTTCAAAATTTTTGGCCAAATAGATTTTGTAAACCATTGCACTGCTTCCGGATTCGGATACCAGGCATAACTACCGATAAAAACCACGATTGGTTTACGTTTCCCCGGGACCCGCGGATACTCCCTGACAACATTGGGTACGAGGAATACATTCGTCAGTCCCTCCTTTTCGGTGAGGAGTTTGTAATCGTCCTTGCTGACAGCGATTGCCACATCGGCTGCCCGGTAAACTCCCAGTTCCCTTTTCTTTGTTTCCAGAACCTGCGACATCTCAACCGCACCCAGTTTCGCCTGTGTCTCTTCCCTGGCATAGTGCACATCCACAGAATCAACGATGGTGAATGCACCGGGCCGGGCCATTTTGAACAGGGGCATCATCTCTTCTGCAATTCTGAAAAGGCAAAAATAAGCTCCGACGTACTCATTTTCGCTGACTGCAGTGTTGAATGCTTCTTTTGTCGGCCTTAAAACCCTGATCCCCATGGCCTCAAGCTTATCAATGTAGGGGATCATATCCTCACCACTGTTCCACTCGGCATGAGAGTTTGCAACACAAAAATCCATATCCCAGAAATTGCATAATATTTCCAGAATACCAACAAACCTGAGCTCTCCCGAACTTTTATCGGGTCGCGGAAAATTGTATGAAACAATGAGGACCTTGGGTTTGTTACTCATGTTTTAAGCCTTTTAACCAGTTAAAAAAAGTAAGCACCCTGATCGGAATCCACATAATAATCTTTCCAACCTTAAAGGTGTATGAGTTTAAGATGACATCAACCTCTGAGGTAACAGAAATTTCAGACTGATGATCTGATTTGCTGGTCACAGAGGGCATCTCATTAACTTTAGCATCTGTAGGATCGCAGTTGCTTTTAAGCACTGCCAGGGCCTCGTTGATATCACAATGTTCATTTACAGCCTCCCTGGTAGCCTCAAGCCATTGCATACCATACTTCTGATCCGGTTCAAGATGGGCACCCTCTGCCCATTCATTCCAGGCATTTATGAATACAAGCCTTTCATCACCTGAATGTTGCGCCTGCGTTACTGCAATGGTGGCCTTTAAAAACTGCTTGTATAACTTCGGTGAGGAGTTGATGAATATGGCACTCGTGTGCTGTCTCCTGGCTGTATTATCCCAGGCCGGAAAGACGCCCCGGAAAAATTTATAGCCCGGTTGCGGAAGTTTGACAAGGTGACTGGCAATGGCAGGATAATCGATAAGCCAATGATCCCTGATTTCTTCAAAATCAAGGCTGTTTTCGTCAGAAAACTGTTTCACATCCACCCTGCAGGGAGGATGAAAGTCGAGCGGAAACTGAACTGTACCGTCAAACCCCAGCACTTCAGGGTCTATATCCTTAATGAAATTATTTACTGCACATAGATAAAGATCCTCATTGAGCTCCTGTTTAACAATATTCCGCCATGTTTCTGCAGTCTTGTACGGCACAGGCATCCTGTCGACCCTGTAGATAAGCACAAGAAGTTTGTTGTTTACCCGGATGTACCTTTTATCCTGCAATACTGGCAGGAGCTGATGAATAAACTCTACATCATCCTCGTGGGAATGAACCTGTTCGATCAGGATATGCGCGTCATTTCCATCCCACCGCCGGGTCCAGTTTTCATTTGCCCAACAGATACAAAAAGGGAAATCGGGTTTCCCGGAAGCAAGATTTTCTTCCAGAGGCCTGTTTAACAGCCTTTTGCCATTAAAATAGTAGTAATAGTAACAGAATCCGAATATACCGTGCTCCCTGGCTAACCTGGCCTGCTCTTCGCGTACCTCTGCCACTCTCAGGTCGTAAAAACCAAGATCGGCAGGAAGGTGAGGCTGATAATGCCCCGGAAATACAGGCCTGGCAGTGGTTACGTTTGCCCATTCCGTAAAGCCCTTACCCCACCAGGCATCGTTTTCCGGGATCGGATGGAATTGAGGTAGATAAAATGCAATCAGTCGTGTATCATTCATTGAACCAGCCCGGTTGTTCCGGAGAACCCCGTGAAGAACACTATTTACAATTCTTTGCAATCAAATCATCAGCCTCTTTCAAGCCAAGCTGGGAAGCCTTCGTAAAATCAGCACAAGCTTCAGATTTTGATCCGGATGCCAATTTCAAAGTTCCCCTGCCAAGAAAAGCGGCAGCGTTCTTGGGGTCAAGTTCAATGGCTTTGTTGAAATCAGCCGTAGCTGCACCATAACTGTCTTTCCCTTTTGCAAAAAGAGCGTTTCCTCTGATTCCATAGGCGTCGGAGGATTTTGGATTTAATTCTATCGCCCTATTCAGATCCTTGAGTGCTCCTTCAACATCGCCAGTCCTGATTTTAGCCTCCCCCCTTTTGGTAAATGCGGTGTGTTGGCCCTGGTCAAGACCAATGAACTTGTCAAAACTTGCAATCGCGCCAGGCATATCCCCTGCTTTTAACTTAAGGCTTCCGAGGGCGTTGTATACCACTGCTTCATTTACACCCATCGAAACAGCCTGATCGAGATCTGCAATTGCACCAGCCTGATCACCCGTCTCAAACTTACACAAACCACGTAACTTATAACCGTTTGCAGACTTTGGATTAAATTGGATTACCTTGTCAAGGTCAGCGATAGCACCGGGGAAATCACCGGATACTTTTTTTGTGTTCCCACGGCAGATGTATGCATCAGCATTCTTCGGACGCCGTGCGATAACCAAGCTGTAATCAGCAATTGCCCCTGGAAAATCCTTTGAAAGGACCTTTGTATTGCCACGATTCCACATGGCCAAAATACTTCCCGTGTCCTGGGCGAGTGCATCATCATAATCTTCGATAGCCTCTTTGTAATTGCCGGCCTTGGATTTTGCATCTGCTGATTCAATGAGTTCTTTTGGGGTTTTTGTACTGCAGGCGGCAATGAAACAACACATCACCAAAGACAGGTAAAACATCTTTTTCATAAGGAACATTTTAAATTTTGGACAATCAGATTTTTTTACAACCATGCTCAAGGAAGTGCCGTTTAAACACCTTACCTTGTTCAGACTGCAAAAATAAAAATAAAATGGTGATTAGCCATAAAAAATGTTATGCCTTGCTCGCAAACTGCTCCCATGTTATCGAAGAATCGTTAGCTTTGTACTTCCAATATCGTTATCCTGGGTAAAATTGTGTTTCTTTTAACTCAATTTTATGGAATTTAATCGCAATGAAGTATGATTCTGCCAAAAATAACCATTATAACCCCAACCTATAATACCGGGGAATCCATTGAGATTGCACTGACATCTGTCGCCGGCCAAACATATCCCAATATTGAGCACATCATTGTCGATGGCGCATCTAAAGACAAAACGCTGCCAATCATCCGGAAGCATCAGAAGGTAAACAAAAACATCAGGTTGCTTACCGAAAAGGATACGGGCATCTACGACGCCATGAACAAAGGCATGGATCTGTGTACAGGCGACTGGCTGTTTTTTATGGGAGCTGATGATGCCTTTGTCAATGAGCGCGTGTTGACGGATCTCTATGAACAGGGTGTATTTCAGGAAGAGCACATCGTTTATGGAGATGTGATTCTAAAGGGTGATGCGCCATGGGCCAAAGACGGTACCATTTACGACGGCCCTTTTACACTAGAAAAATTGTTCAAGTTTAACATCTGCCATCAGTCTATCCTGTACCCGAAAAGTGTGATCAAACAGATCGGTCATTATGATACAAGATATAAGGTAACGTCCGACTGGGATTACAATATCCGGTGTTGGGCCAGGTATAAATTTACCTATGTTGACAAGGTTATTGCAGTTTTTACAACAGGAGGCAAATCGTCTGAAGGGGGCGACTATCAGCTCCACCTTGATTTTCCCGACAATGTAATAAAATACTTCCATCTTGATGTGAATGACGGGAATCTTTACCTTGCAACATCAGAGTTCTACTATCCTATGACCAGGCACAAAGAAAATGAATACCTCCGCAGCATTCAGGATTTGAAAGCAGAAACCGGACATTTAAAGGAACTGCTGGGCACCCGGCAAACCGAACATGAAGAATCGGTTGCTGTTTTACATACAGACCATGGCACCTCCAATACAGTGCTAAGGGCAGAGTTTGATCAGGTTTTCGCTAACTTAAAAGCAGATCAGAAAACATTTCTTGCTTCATATCGGACTGAAAATGAAAGAAATTTAACAAATGTGAATGCGGCACACAACCAGGCTGTTGCCAGCATCAGGGAAGAACACGACCTGGTTATTGCAAATATAAATGAACAACACAGGCAGGTGGTCGAAAACATCAAAACAGAGCACCACCTTGTTTTTGACAGTATCAAAGCTGAACACGAACAAGTTGTTTCCAATCTGAAGTATGAGCACGAGCAGGTTGTTGTTAACCTTAAAAACGAGCATCAGCAGGTTGTCTCAAATCTTAGAAATGAGAATGAGCAGGTTGTCTCCAACCTTAGAAATGAGAATGAGCAGGTTGTCTCAAATCTTAGAAATGAGAAT
>CAIYJU010000207.1 GCA_903926565.1 uncultured Bacteroidales bacterium | reverse complement strand
TTCAATGATTTCGACAAGTCTCCAACACTTATTTTTACTGAGCGGCCTGGTTTCAGCAATCCGCACTTTATCACCCTCGCTGCATTCATTCTTATCATCGTGGGCCATGAAACGGGAAGATTTTTTTACGAACTTTCCGTATTTGGGATGCTTTACCTTACGTTCAACCGCAACCACAACGGATTTCTCCATCTTGTTGCTGACAACGATACCGGTTTTTTCTTTTCTTAGGTTTCTCGTTTCCATTTTTTCTGTTTGTTGAGACGAGGCATGCCCCGTCTTTACCCGACGCGCTATGCTGCGTCTTTACTATAATTTACCAGTTTTAGTGATCTTTTCACCATTGAGCACACGGCGACGCAATTCAGTCTCAAGACGCGCAATTGTTTGTCTGTACGCCTTAATTTTATTTGGGTTTTCCAAAGGAGACACAGCATGATTGAGCTTGAGCTTTGTAAGCTGACGCTTCTCTTCATCCATCCTCTCCAGGATTTCGGCCGATGTTAATTCTCTGATAACTTTCTGTTCCATTTTGCTTTATTTTTTGAGACAGGGCATGCCCGGTCTTTACTTAAATTGCTTCTTCAACGTAATCTTTACGCATCACTGTTTTGGTTTGCACCGGCAGTTTCTGTGCTCCAAGCCGAAGTGCCTCCTTTGCAATAATCATAGGTACACCTTCGATTTCAAAAAGAATTCTTCCCGGGTTCACACGTGCCACGAAATATTCGGGAGCTCCCTTTCCTTTACCCATCCTGACTTCAGCTGGTTTTTTAGTAACCGGCTTATCAGGAAAGATACGAATCCAAAGTTGTCCTTCACGTTTCATGTGACGGGTAATCGCCTGACGGGCTGCCTCAATCTGACGACCTGTCATCCAGGCCTCTTCCATTGTTTTGATACCGAAGGAGCCAAAAGCAAGCTGATGACCACGTTGGGCGTTGCCCTTCATCTTACCTTTCTGCTGCTTCCTGTATTTTGTTTTCTTTGGCTGTAACATTATTCAAATATATTATGGGTTACGATGCTTTCAATTATCTTCTTGGACGGGTATTTCCACCATCTCTTGACGGTCCGCGATCACCACGGCGATCCTGTCCACGGTCACCGCCACGATCACCGCCACGATCACGTGGACCACGGTCACGGTCGCCACCAGGACGGTCGCCACCACGATGTTGTGTAGGTTTAACCTTGGTAGCAGTAGCATCAGGGACAAGGTCGGGACGTCCATAGATGTCACCTTTGCAAATCCATACCTTTATTCCGATGATACCATAAGTTGTATGGGCTTCTGCTGTCGCATAATCAATATCGGCACGGAATGTATGTAATGGAATACGTCCTTCCTTATATTGTTCACGACGGGCCATTTCTGCTCCGCCAACACGACCTGAAATCATGATTTTGATACCTTCAGCACCAATCCTCATTGCGGAAGCAATAGAGGTTTTGATTGCACGACGGTATGAGATTCTGCCTTCAATCTGACTGGCCACAGTATTACCGACAATTACGGCATCAATTTCAGGGCGTTTGATTTCGGAAATGTTGATCTGGATCTCCTTTTTGGTGATCTTTTTCAATTCCTCCTTTAACTTGTCAACTTCCTGGCCGCCTTTCCCGATAATAATACCCGGACGTGCAGTGTGAATGGTAACAGTTACCAGCTTCAAGGTACGTTCAATTACGATTTTTGCAATGCCTGCTTTGGCAAGACGGGCATTCAAATATTTGCGAATTTTATCGTCCTCAACCAGTTTAGGCTCAAAATTCTTTCCACCGAACCAGTTTGAATCCCAGCCGCGGATGATGCCTAACCTGTTAGCAATCGGATTGGTCTTTTGTCCCATTAAAACTTACTTTTAATTATTGCTTAATACTTAAATTACTTTTTATTTTCTTCAACCTCTTCAACCTCTTCTGCTTCAACTTCCGGTTTATTCCGGCTATCTAACAAAATAGTTACGTGGTTCGAACGTTTGCGAATCCTGTGAGCCCGTCCCTGGGGAGCTGTCAGCAACCTTTTAAGTTGTCTGCCACTGTCAACAAAGACTTCCTTAACAATCAAATCGCTGTCCTCGATGCGTAATCCCTCATTTTTTGCCTGCCAGTTGGCGATGGCTGACAACAACAATTTACGTAAACGCTCTGAAGGCTGTTTTGCATTGTTCTTCAAAATATGCAAGGCAAGCTCAACACGTTTTCCTCTAATCAAGTCAGCAATCAAACGCATTTTACGTGGTGATGTCGGGCAATTATTTAACTTGGCAAAAGCCACATTCTTTTTAGCCTCCTTACGATTCTCGGCTCTGGTGCGGGTTCTAACTCCCATAATCTATCTTAATTAAGAGGTTATTTCTTTCCTTTATCTTTATTACCTGCATGACCCCGGAAAATTCTGGTCGGTGCAAATTCTCCCAATTTATGGCCTACCATATTCTCGGTAACATATACCGGGATAAACTTATTGCCATTGTGTACGGCGATGGTCTGGCCAACAAAATCAGGAGAAATCATGGAACCTCTTGACCAGGTCTTTATGACAGTCTTCTTCTTGGATTCCAGAAGTTCCGCTACTTTCTTTTCCAGCTTATAGTGGATGTACGGACCTTTTTTAAGCGATCGGCTCATAGTTTGATTTATTATCGATTACTTCTTCCTGCGTTCAATGATATATTTATTCGACTGGTTCTTGCGGGCGCGAGTCTTGTATCCCTTTGATGGAACACCCTTGCGTGAGCGTGGCTGTCCTCCGGATGCTTTTCCTTCGCCTCCACCCATTGGATGGTCAACCGGGTTCATTGTGACACCCCGGTTTCTCGGGCGACGGCCCAACCAGCGTGTACGGCCAGCTTTACCATAAGACTCAAGGCTGTGGTCGATGTTCGATACCATACCAATGGTGGCCTTACAGGTCTGTAGGATCATCCTGGTTTCGCCCGAAGGCATTTTCAGAATGGCAAATTTCCCGTCACGTGACATCAGCTGGGCATGAGCACCGGCACTGCGAACCATTTTCGCTCCCTGACCAGGACGTAATTCAACATTATGAATCACAGTACCAAAAGGGACTTCGCTCAAATACAGTGTATTTCCAATTTCCGGGGCAACACCTTTTCCTGCCAGAATTGTCTGACCTACTTTTAATCCATGAGGAGCAACGATGTATCGTTTTTCACCATCAGCATATACCACCAGGGCAATACGCGAGGTCCTGTTCGGATCATATTCGATGGTTTTTACTACAGCAGGAATATTCTCCTTGTCCCGCTTAAAGTCAATAATTCTGTACATCTGTTTATGACCACCACCAAGGTAACGCATGGTCATTCTCCCTTCGTTGTTTCTTCCACCGGATCTTTTCGACGGAGCCAGCAGGCTCTTTTCGGGAACATCTGCAGTTATTTCATCATATGTACTGATTACTTTAAACCGCTGACCGGGTGTTGTCGGTTTATATTTCTTAAGCGCCATTTATTTAAATATTGCTGTAAAAATCAATAGTTTCGCCCTTAGCCAATGTGATAATGGCCTTTTTATATGTACTGGTTCTGCCGGATATAACACCGCTTTTGGTAAAGCGTGATTTGTTTTTGCCGGAGAACACCATGGTGTTGACAGAAGTTACATCAACTCCATACAGGTCTTTAATGGCCTGCGTGATCTGAAGTTTGTTTGCCTTCCGGTCAACCATGAACCCATAACGGTTGAGCTTCTCGCCCAACTGCGTCATCTTCTCGGTTATGATCGGTTTTATAATAACTGTCATTGGTATATCGAATTAATCGGTTTAATTCTGATGTATTTTTTCAATTTCCTTGATGGAACCCTGGGTAATCAATAATTGAGTTGCGTCCAGAATTTCATAGGTATTCAGATCAGAAGCATTCACAACTTTCACCCTCTTCAGGTTTCTTGAAGATAATATGACATTCTCTTCAAATTTTGCAATAACAAGCAATGTTTTTTTACCTGTCAGTTGTAAATTCTTAAGAAGCTCTGTGAAGTTCTTGGTTTTTGGTGTGTCAAAAGTAAAATCTTCCAGGATCGTCAGATGATTATCTTTCAATTTATAACTTAAAGCAGATTTACGTGCCAGTCTCTTGAGCTTCTTGTTCAGTTTAAAACTATAGTCCCGGGGATGTGGTCCGAAAACACGGGCGCCTCCACGAAACAACGGACTCTTAATACTTCCCTTGCGGGATCCGCCGGTACCTTTTTGTTTGTGCAGTTTACGCGTACTTCCTGAAATTGTAGATTTTTCAAGTGTATCGTGGGTTCCCTGGCGTTGATTTGCCATGTACTGCTTCACATCCAAATAGATAGCATGATCATTGGGTTCGATCGCGAAGATCGAATCGTCCAGTACAACCTTATTGGCTGTCTCTGTTCCTTTTATGTTATATACTGCTACTTCCATCGCTCAATCTTTACATATGAACCATTGTGTCCTGGTACCGCACCTTTTACTAAGATCAGGTTTTTTTCCAGAATAATTTTCAAGACCTGAAGATTGACAACCTTTACGCGGTCACCACCCATACGGCCTGCCATCCTAAGTCCTTTCATAACCCTGGAAGGCCATGATGATGCACCTACTGAACCAGGCGCTCTTAAACGGTTATGTTGTCCGTGGGTTGCCTCTCCGACTCCAGCAAAGTGGTGACGTTTTACAACACCCTGGAAACCTTTACCTTTGGAAATTCCAACCACATCGATAATTTCACCTTCGACGAAAATATCAACCTGAATTACATCACCAAATTGTTTCTGGTGATCTGCTTCAAAACGGGTAAATTCTGCAAGCACCTTTTTCGGGGTGATCCCGGCTTTGGCAAAGTGACCCATTTCAGCTTTTGTTGTATGCTTTTCCTTTTTCTCATCAAAAGCAAGCTGGATGGCTTCGTAGCCGTCTTTTTCCATTAACCGGACCTGTGTCACAACACAAGGGCCAGCTTCGATCACGGTGCAAGGGATGTTTCTCCCATTTGCATCGTAGATACTGGTCATTCCGATTTTTTTTCCTATTAATCCAGACATTTCTTACGTTTCTTACGTTTTTAACTTTACTTGTATTTTTACAAAATCAAACCTTGATTTCTACTTCCACACCACTTGGAAGTTCAAGTTTCATCAATGCATCAATGGTTTTCGAAGTTGTGCTGTAAATATCCAGCAGCCTCTTGTAGGTGCAGAGTTGAAACTGTTCCCGTGACTTTTTGTTCACGAAGGTTGAACGCAGTACCGTGAAGATCTTCTTGTCCGTCGGCAAAGGAATCGGTCCGCTGACAACAGCTCCCGTAGCCTTTACGGTTTTTACGATCTTTTCGGCTGACTTGTCAACCAGGTTGTAATCGTAAGATTTCAGTTTAATTCTAATTCTCTGGCTCATATAAAAATTTAATATGCAGGGACATATCCCCGGATTTTATATAATACTTCATCCTGAATTTCCTTCGGAGTTATATCATACTTTAAAAATTCCAGCATCTCCGTAGCTCTGCCGGAAGAAAGACTTCGTAACGTGGTAACATACCCGAACATTTCAGCCAAAGGTACTCTTCCACGTATAACCTGATTTCCAATGCGTGATTCCACCTCTTCAACCTGACCGCGGCGTTTGGTAATATCACCGGTTACCTCTCCCATATATTCACTGGGTGTGATAACCTCAAATTTCATGATCGGCTCCATGATCACTACTTTGGCTTTTTTACTTGCCTCTTTAAAGGCGATGCCGGCAGCAATCTGGAAAGAAAGCACATCTGAATCAACACTATGGTAAGATCCGTCAATAAGCCGCACTTTCACACTCTCCATTGGAAAACCGACAATAGGGCCATTGGTCATGGCAGCTTTCAAACCTTTTTCGATCCCGGGAATAAATTCTCTCGGAATATTTCCGCCTTTGATTTCATTGATAAACTGCAAGCCTTTAACACCGGCATCAGCAGGACCAACTTCAATGACAAGATCTGCAAAACGCCCTTTTCCTCCAGTTTGCTTTTTGTAAACTTCATGGTGCATCACCGTGTTCACGATTGCTTCTTTATAAGCAACCTGGGGATTACCACGATTTACTTCAATATTGAATTCGCGACGCATCCGGTCGGCAATGATATCGAGGTGCAACTCGCCCATTCCGCTGATCAGCGTTTGTCCGGTTTCATTGTCAACCCGTACCTGGAAAGTAGGATCCTCTTCTGCAAGTTTATGTAATGCCAGTCCTAGTTTCTCGAAATCATCCTGGGTCTTAGGCTCAACAGCCATGTTGATTACGGGTTCAGGGAAAACCATGGTTTCCAGGACAAGCGGATGTTTGATGTCACAAAGTGTATCACCTGTACGGATATCCTTGAAACCAACTGCAGCGGCAATTTCTCCGGCTTCAATATGTTTCAGCGGATTCTGTTTGTTGGCATGCATCAGCATGATGCGAAGTAAACGCTCTTTCTTGTCGGTCCTGGTATTTAACACTACCTCACCTGCTTCAAGTTTTCCTGAATAGACACGGAAAAAAGCAATCCGGCCCACGAATGGATCAGTTGCAATTTTAAACGCATAGGCAGTAAACGGTTCATTCGGATCAGGATGACGAACCTCTTCTTTTTCGGTAAAAGGATTCATACCCAGAACAGCGGGCATGTCATACGGTGACGGAAGGAATTTAATAACTGCGTCAATCAACAGTTGAACCCCTTTATTTTTGAAAGATGCGCCGCAAATTACAGGGGTAATTTTCCCGCTGATGGTAGCTTTGCGCAACTCGGCAATAATTTCGTCTTCAGTGATGGAATTATGATCTTCCATAAACTTATGAAGCAGTTCATCACTCTCTTCGGCCACGCCTTCAACAAGCTTTAACCGGTATTCGTGAACCATGTCCTTCATTTCCGAAGGAACAGGAATCTCAAAGTATTCGCGCCCAAGGGTAGCTTCATCCCAGCCATACGCTTTATTGGTAATCAGATCAACAATACCGGTAAATTCCTCTTCCGCACCGATTGGCAATTGGATAATCACCGCGTTGGCAGACAACTTTTCACGAACCTGATCAACCACATGAAAAAAGTCGGCACCTGTACGATCCATCTTGTTGATGTAACTGATGCGCGGAACATGATATTTATCTGCCTGTCTCCACACTGTCTCTGATTGGGGTTCAACACCACCAACAGCACAGAAAATGGCGACAGCACCATCCAGAACCCTGAGTGAACGTTCCACCTCTACGGTGAAATCCACATGTCCGGGGGTGTCAATCAGGTTAATACGATAACTTTCATTCCTGAAATCCCAATAAACAGTAGTTGCTGCAGAGGTTATGGTAATGCCGCGCTCCTGTTCCTGGATCAT
>CAIYJU010000206.1 GCA_903926565.1 uncultured Bacteroidales bacterium | reverse complement strand
GTTGCAGAACCTGCTGCAGAAGTAGTACCAGAACCTGTTGCAGAAGTAGCAGCAGAACCTGTTGCAGAAGAAGCAGCAGAACCTGTTGCAGAAGAAGTTGCAGAGCCTGTTGCCGAAGTAGTTGCAGAGCCATCTGCTGAAGTTATTGAAGCACCGTTGGCAGTTGCCGCCGCAGAACCCGTTGTTGCAGTTCCTGCAAGACCGGCCAGAACCCCTCACGTTGCCCCTGTAGCCTCTGCAGATTTTGACTGGGATGCCATTGGGAAAAAACACGAGATTTACACCAATGACGAGCGTGCCAAACTGGAAGATCTTTACGATCAGACCCTTCGCGCCATCCAGGACCATGAAGTGATCGAAGGTACTGTAGTCACCATGACCAACCGCGAAGTCATCGTGAACATTGGCTTCAAAAGCGATGGTGTGATCCAGATGAACGAATTCCGCTACAATCCGGAACTGAAAATCGGTGATAAAATTGAAGTTTACATCGAGAACCAGGAAGATACAAGCGGTCAATTGCTCCTTTCGCACAAAAAAGCGCGTATCCTGAAATCATGGGAGCGTATCAACGATGCTTATGAAAAGCAGGAAATTATCAAGGGTTATGTGAAATCCCGCACCAAGGGTGGACTTATTGTCGATATTTTCGGTATCGAAGCATTCCTCCCGGGTTCACAGATCGATGTAAAACCCATTCGCGATTACGACGTATTTGTCGACAAAGTGATGGAATTCAAAGTTGTGAAGATCAACCACGAATACAAAAATGTTGTTGTATCCCACAAAGCACTGATCGAAGATGAGCTCGAAGCTCAGAAGGCAGAGATCATCAAGAAACTCGAAAAGGGACAGATTCTCGAAGGCACCGTTAAAAACATCACCAGCTATGGTGTATTTGTTGACCTCGGCGGCGTGGATGGTCTTGTTCACATCACCGACCTCAGCTGGGGACGTATCAACCACCCGGAAGAGATCGTTAAACTTGATCAGAAAATCAAGGTGGTTATTCTCGACTTCGATGAAAATAAAAAACGTATCGCTTTAGGTCTCAAGCAACTCACTCCTCACCCATGGGATTCATTGGATCAGGATCTGAAAATTGGTGATAAGGTAAAAGGCAAAGTTGTCGTTATCGCTGACTATGGTGCTTTCGTAGAAATCACTGTTGGCGTTGAAGGCCTCATTCACGTTTCGGAAATGTCATGGTCACAGCACTTACGTACAGCCCATGATTTCCTGAAAGTTGGCCAGGAAGTGGAAGCTGTCATCCTGACACTCGACCGTGAAGAGCGCAAGATGTCGATGGGCATCAAACAGCTTATTCCGGATCCATGGACCAATATCAGGGATAAATATCCTATCCGTTCCAAACACACCGCCACTGTTCGCAACTTTACCAATTTCGGAATTTTTGTTGAACTGGAAGAAGGCGTTGATGGTTTGATCCATATTTCTGACCTCAGCTGGTCGAAGAAAATCAAACATCCTGCTGAATTTACCAAGATCGACGAAAGCATTGAAGTAATGGTACTTGAAGTGGATGTTGACAATCGTCGCCTCAGCCTCGGGCATAAACAGCTTGAAGAGAATCCATGGGATGTATTCGAGAATGTTTTTGCAGTTGGCTCGGTACACCTTGGAACCATCGTCAGCCTGAATGACAAGGGCGCAATCATTGCCCTGCCTTACGGTGTGGAAGGATTTGCACCGCTTCGCCATCTTGGCAAAGAGGATAATAGCATGGCACGGGAAGAAGAAGCCATGGACTTCAAGGTCATCGAATTCTCCAAGGAGAACAAGAAGATCATTCTCAGCCACAGCAAAATTCATCAGGATGTTGCGAACGCCGAGAAGAACAAGGATGCCAAAACCGGACTGAAAAAAGAGAGCGACACCAAAAAGGCGGTTAAAAAACTCAAGGACAACCTGGAGAAAACGACCCTCGGTGACATTGATGCTCTTGCAAATCTGAAGGCTAATATGGTGAAGGCCGAAAATCTGGCCCGTGATGCCAAATACGCCAAGGATGATGTAACCCCTGAGGTTGAAGAAACCAACGATGAGGAACCTGTTGCAGAAGAATAGTGCATGACATTCTCGTTGACGGTACTGGGTAGCAATGCTGCGATCCCGGCAAACAACCGAAACCTAAGCGCTCATTTGCTCAATGCAAATGAGCGCTTCTTTTTAATTGATTGCGGAGAGGGGACACAATTTCAGCTGAAAAAATTTCATATTTCCTTCCAGCGGATTAAACGTGTGTTTATCAGCCATCTGCACGGCGACCATTTTTTCGGACTGATCGGGCTTCTGAATTCGATGCATCTGCTGGGGCGTAAGGAAGAACTCCATTTACACGGACCGGCCATGCTTATTGAAATCATCAATCTTCAGATGGAGGTATCGCAGACAACACTCAGGTATCCATTGATATTTCATCCGTTACGTATGGATCAATACGACCTGATTTTAGAAGAGGACCGGATTTCTGTTCACAGCTTTCCCTTACGACACAGTATTCCTGCCTGCGGTTTTGTATTCCGGGAGAGGAATCCTCCGCGGAAAGTCAGGGAGTCCAGATCTTATGCATATTGCAGTGATACAGCTTACTCAGAACAGATTATTCAGTACATTCAGGAGGTTGGACTTCTTTATCATGAGGCAACCTTTATGGAGAATCTGGCCGCAGCTGCTGCAGATAAATTTCATTCCACTGCCATGGAAGCTGCGCGGATTGCTCAAAAGGCAAAGGTGAAAAAGTTGATGATCGGGCATTTCTCTGCAAGATATGACGACATCGGACCATTGCTCGGCGAAGCACGATCTGTATTCCCAGAAACCTTCCCGGCCGAAGAGGGAATTCAAATTAATATTTAATCCGGTTACAATTATTTTTATATTTTTGCCGGGAATTTGTTGCTGGTTCATTATCCGGATTCCTCCGGAAGTGTGAAAAGGGAATCCGTTTTAAATCCGGAGCTGTTCCCGCAGCTGTAAGCTCTACAAAAGTTTTCGTCCTCTTTTGTCACTGTTCCGCTCAGGCGGGATGGGAAGACTTCGAACAACAGAGCAAGCCAGAAGACCTGCCATCAACTATTTTTCGGCGCTTTCGGGAGAAAGGCAACGATTCACATACGTTAATAACTTATCATGAAAACAAATCTGAACATCATTGTATTGGTATTGGTTGTATTAACCTCTGGTTGTAAGAAAGAAGACAACACAGATTACACATTTGTGTGGCCTTATGAGCATGGCGCTTTTATTATAAATGAAGGAACTTTTGGCCAGGCGAATGCCTCGGTAAGTTTCTACGATTTTGCCGGAGACAGTGTAAGGAATTCAATTTTCACAACAGTGAATAAACATCCGCTTGGACAACTTTTGCAATCGATGTATACAGCCAACGGGAAAGTATATATGATGCTGAACCTTTCCGATACCGTTGCAGTG
This sequence comes from uncultured Bacteroidales bacterium, assembly GCA_903926565.1. Classification (GTDB taxonomy): domain Bacteria; phylum Bacteroidota; class Bacteroidia; order Bacteroidales; family FEN-979; genus CAIVAT01. The sequence goes on along the minus strand of CAIYJU010000206.1, from coordinate 49,648 downwards.
GCTGATGCCAGGAGTTTTGCCGAAACCGGAACAATCACCGGGCTAAGTTCACCCCGGTACATGACTTCATCCGGTAACAAGGGATATATAACCCAGTGGGGTGAGAACGGTGCAGTGAAAGTTATTGATCTTGCAACAAATAAAATTATAAAAACGATTCCGGTTGGAATGGGGCCTGAACAGGCCATTCTGGCAAACGGTAAAATAGTGGTATGCAACGGTGGAGCTTATGATCATGATTCAACTATTTCTGTGATTGATCCGGTAACAGACAATGTGGTTCAAACTGTTTGGGTAGGGGATAACCCAAAGGAACTGGTGATGGATAAAAACAACAACATCTGGATCATCTGCTATGGCTATATCAAATATGACGGGTCATTTAATATTATTTTGGAAACACCGTCAAAACTTGTCAGAATATCCGGTTCTACCTTCCAGAAGACCGGAGAATATCTAATCTCTGCAACTCAGCATCCACAACATATTGATATCAGTAAAGATAAGTCCACAGTTTATTATGGTGGCGGATTCGGGTATGCAGGCATTTATGCCATGGATATCACGGCAGCCGCAGCGCCATCATCACCTTTGGTGGATGGGAGCAAATTCTTTTACGGCTTCAACGTGAACCCGCTTAATGGCGAAATTTACGCGCTGGATGCAACTGACTTTACAACTCCCGGAGTACTATACAGGTATTCGTCTCCTGGAAATTTGATAAAGACCTATACTGTGGGCGTTGCTCCCAATGGGGTATTGTTCAGATAGCGTTTTACAGATAGTGAAATCGTAAATTTAACCGGTTTTGCTGATTCGGTGTAGTGCCTCAGAATCAAGAAGCTGCATCTCATTCTCTGTCAGGAAAATGATTTTATCATTGTGAAACTCCCGCAGAATTTTAACTGCACTGTCTTTTGACATGCCCGATAACTCAGAAATATCCTGCCTGGAGAGGTACATGGGGAATGTTGTGGATTCAAAAATTTCCTCGAAAAGGTAAATAAGTGTGTCAGCCATCCTGCCGGGCATTTGCTTTTGGGTCAGAAACAGAAGCCTGTTGTAAATAAGAAGGATATTCTTACTGAAATCCTTCATGAATTCGTGGGCAAAGCTCTTGTTATTATCGATAATCTCTTTAAAAACAGAGACTTCAATGAAGCAAACCGTTGTGTCTACAAGGGCAGTAACCGTAAAGTGATGGCGCTGATCAAGGTAAATACCGGGTCCGCCAATGAAATTGGTCGGTTTTACTATCCGAATGATGGCACTTCGTTGCTCGATTCCTTCGAGGTAAAGCTTGGCAAGTCCTGAATTCACAGAGATTACATGTGACATGTATGTTCCCTGTTTTTTAATTGTTTCACCTTTTTTAAACTGGATGGTTATCTTGTTTTTTTCGACAAGATTAAGCTCTTCATCTGACAAAAAGCAAAACAAAGGTGACCTGAATTCACATCCATTGCAATGCCGGTCGGTGTTCAGACAATTATCTGCCATGTGTTTGTAAAACAATTTAGAACCTGGTTGATTGAATTTCCCAAAGGCAGAAAAAAATGCCAGGCGTTATATTTCTGCTAAAATACAGTTTTATTTCTCTGTTGAGCAGGAAATATATCGTTCAGGAGTGGTTAAAAATTGTTAAAATATTTTCCTATTTAGAATGATTCAAGCTATATTTGCATTCAAGTAGGTAAATACTTCTTTTTAATTGTGTTCTATAACTCAGATCTGTTAAAGTACAATAATGTCAGATAGTGCTTTCACCAGGCTGTTAATATTTATATCCCGTACAAGCGGTTAAACCAACAGGAGGATCTTATGATACGTATAATTACAAATTCCGGAGCCGGTTCAGTGTACCGGCATATTTTCAGAGCTGAAAGCCTGGGTCTGGCTTTCTTCAGGGTTTTCATATTCATGATTTCAATGACGGCCCTTCAGTCAATAGCACAACCAGTGTGCTGTCCTGATTTTATTTTAAAGGATGCCGTCGAGATTTGTGCCTCGGATTTTTCATGCGGAACAGCCGGGGTGGGCGGACAGGGACATTCAATGGTCGCATGCAAGTTAAGCGCCCATACCTATACAGTTTACCCCAATTCTGCGCCCTATACCTATACCTGGACAGTAACCGGCGGAACTCCGGTAGGGCCTGTAACCGGCAATCCAATGACAATTTTATGGGGTTCAGGTGCCACAGGATATATAACGGTGGTTATCAACGGGGGAGGATGTCATGATTCAATCACACAGCAAATCTGCCTGATTGATGGCCCAAAGGCAAATTTCACAGCAACTCCCAATCCTGTTTGTAATACAGTTCCCGTAATTTTCACAAACACCTCTGCTGGTGGTGGAAGTTATTTATGGGACTTTGGTGATGGAACTACTTCCACACAGGCAAATCCCCTCCCTCATGTTTTCCCGGGACCGGGATTCTATACTGTCATTCTTACAGCGTATGATCAGGGTGGCAACAAAGGAGGGGTTCCTGATCAAAGAACCCCTTGCGGTTGCACAGATACTGCATCTGTTGTAATACATGTTCTGGCTGGTGCCGGACCAATCATTGAAACGACCTGTTGCTTTGGAACTGTTTGCCCCGGCGATACCAGTTCATTTTGTACGCCAACCATTTGTGGCACTTATAACTGGTCTGTGGTCGGTGGAGTCATCATTCCCGGCGCCGGCACCAACTGCATTAAAATAAAATGGAACGCAGCTTACTCCGGTCCAACCACTGTATCCCTTGCTGTTCCGGGTTGTGGTGCCGCACCGTGTCCTGGTACAACAACAATCAATGTTCCGGTATTATACCCGAACCTTCCGATCAGCGGTCCTAACCCGCTTTGTGTCGGGTCTGCCGGCAGTTTCTTCCTTCCTTCCATGCCGGGGACCTATTATACCTGGACAACAAATGCACCACCATTTAGCTATACATTTAACGAGGACGACCGTAATGTTGCCAATGTGAACATGACATTCAACCAGGCAGGATTATGGACGATCACATGCAATTACAACAATCCGCTGGCAGGATGCAGCGGCGTAAGCACATTTAATGTAAATGTACTCCCGGTTTATTCAATCTTCGGATCTGAACAGGTTTGTCAGGGATCAACTGAAACCTATTTTGGCAGCGGTTCTGCAACCTGGACAGTTACCGGGCCCGGTGCCGTAGTTATTGCGCCAATAATTGGCAATCCAACGAACATTACCTTTAATGTACCCGGGACATACACGATTACAGCTACCCCGCCTGTTGGCAGTTACTGCAACCTGAATGCTGTTAAGATCGTCAAGGTAGTTGCTGTTCCGATCCTTGGACCGATTGTCGGCCCAACGCTGGTTTGCCCGGGCAAAAATTTAACTTATACCATTACCTCAAATACAGCAGGCAGTCCTTTTACATGGTCGGTACTGCCGGCAGGTACAGGTACTGTGCAAACCCAGTTTGGAACAGACCGTTTTACCTCCATCATTAAATTGAATGGTGCAGGTCCATGGAACATCCAGGTAGTTCAACAGATCGAGATTAGTCCTGGGGTGTTATGTTCCTCAGCCCCTCAGATCCTGCCCGTATTCAAATATGGACCACCTGTGATTGCTCCTGCCGGACCGCTCAATGTTTGTGTGGATAACACCACAACCTTCACGGCTACAGGTCCTCTTCCCATCCAGTGGTCAGTCTCCATACCGAGCAATGGCTCCATCCTCAGCGGACAGGGAACCAACACTGTGCAGATACGCTGGCACGGGTCACCTGCTGCAGTATCTGTTACAGCTTCACATTGCGGAGGTTCCAGCTCGGTTTCGGTTAACATATTGAATCCACCCGTCAAGCCGGTAATTACACCGAGCGGGCCTGTCGGATACTGTTTGCCGAATTTTCCACTTGCCACCTTCTCGTTCAGTGTTCCTGCTGCTTACGCGTCCTACCAATGGTACGGCCCTGGTATGACACTGATCGCGGGGGCAACCAATCCTACGTACACTCCCGGTCCCGCCGCTTTTAATCCGCCTGTTGGGGGCTCCTTTGTTTTCACAGTGGTTGTTTCAAACGGGATTTGTACTACCTCTTCCAATATCCAGGTTGTGATTGGCGATTGTGCTGGAGGAGGAGGCCCCCCGCCGAATCCGGTTAGCTGTGCCATTGACTTTACAGTCAGTCCTAACCCGGTGTGTGAAGGCCAGCCTGCCACATTCACCGCTACGCAAGTACTTCCAAACGTAGCTGATCCCGGGTTCTCCTATTCATGGGCATTTGCCGGAGGTTCGACATCGTTCACGTCACCAACGCAGCATACTTACTTAACTGCCGGTGTCTACAGTGTTACACTTACAGCAACGCTCGGGACCTGTGTGGCCACAAAAATCCGGCAGGTTACTGTCCGTCCTTCCCCGAACCCGGTTATCACCGCGAGTGATACCATGTATTGTCCGGGTGGCTTTGTTACATTGACAACGGTTCCAGTGGTTCCTGCTTATCCAACTTACCAATGGTATAAGAATGGTGCGGCATTGTCAGGTGCGACCAACAGTACTTATCCGGTGTATCAATATGGTGAATACTATGTTGAGACCTCAAACAACTTCGGATGTACGAACAAATCAAATGCAATCTTCGTTTATGAGAAAGCATTGCCGACCGCCAGGATTACCGGTGAAGGGTTGGTTTGCGGATCCCCTGGAGGCACTTCAACATTCAACTTATCGGCCTTTTACGATCCCAATTATACCTATGATTGGTCAAGTATTCCGGCTGGAGCCACTTTCAGCCCCAATAACAGCAACGGTGCCTTTTTTACCAATGTCAGCATTACCCTGCCGGCTGTATTGCCATATAACGCAAGTTTTGTTGTTAAAGTAACTGATATTACCACAGGATGCGAAAATTACGATACCCTTTGTATCTGGTTTTACGAGACACCTCAGCTGACCTTTGCATTTTATGGCGGCTGCGAAGGGATACCGGTTACACTAACTCCTACGTTCCCTCCTGCAAACCCGGGTTTGTATAATTACATGTGGAGCAACGGAAAGACAACGACATCGATTACTGTTTCCAAAGCCGGGAATTATGGCTTAACCATCACGAACAAGCTATCCGGATGCTCTACAACAGCGTTTGCTGCCATGATTCATCCATTGCCTGATTTGAGTTTGTTCCCGAGAGGATGCGATACCATCTGTCATTATGACACCTTGCACCTCTATATTCCATTGCCGCTCAATGCACTGCCCCCGTTTAACACCTATGCGAGTGCCTATCCCCTGATTAAATGGATTGACAATGGCAATTATGCAACACCAATCGGCTTTGGCCAGTACCTCAACTTTAATACAGCGGTTGTCGGCAGCCATCAGATTTCAGTCGTTGTTGGAAATGTATGGGGATGTACAGACACTGTCGGAGTATTCTGTCATTATGTAAAATACTGTCCGCCAAATATCGGAATCGATTTTGGAGATGCACCTGAAACCACCACCGGGTTAGCCTATCAAACCACGCTTCCCACCGGGGCCCGCCACAATATCGTGGCAGGTGTATATCTTGGGTTCAAGGTTGACCCTGAAGCCAACGGCCAGCCAAGTATAGGCGCAGATTGTGATGACAATGACTGTCTATTTGCATCCCTTGGTGATGATGAAGACGGAGTTACTATGCCATCAGTCATTGAAATTGGAAATACTATTAGTATCAGTGTGCTAACCTCTATGGCCGGGTACCTGGATTTGTGGATTGATTACAACATCAACGGAACCTGGGTAGGCCCGGGTGAGCATGTCTTTACCACCTTGCCGGTCGTCCTCGGTATAAATGCACTTTCTTTTGTAGTTCCCACAACAGCAACTGTAGGTCAATCGTATGCCCGTTACAGATTCCGTAGTACCAATGTATCTGGTGCAATTAGTTTTAATGGACTGGTAGCAGATGGTGAAGTTGAGGATTATCCAGTCTACATTGATGAATGTTCAGAAGGCAACGAGCTTGACTTTGGCGATGCCCCAGACATGCCACCGGTTGGATACAATTATCCTACCCTGTTATCCAGCAATGGTGCCCGTCATGCGAAGTATCTGAACATCCGTCTTGGAGCGCTGATAGATGCAGAAACCAATGGTCAGCCAAATACGCCGGCGTTGGGGGATGACATTGCCACCAGTGATGATGAGGATGGTGTAGCGTTTATCGGCAAAATGTACGTCGGGTTGCCTGCCAATGTTCAGGTAACGGCTTCGGTACCAGGATTTTTGAATGCCTGGATGGATTATAATAAAGACGGAGATTGGGCTGATCCGGGAGAGCAGATATTCACAAATCAACCATTATCTGTTGGAGTGAACAATCTTACCTTTATTATTCCTACTACTGCCCTGCAGGGGAAAACCTATACCCGTTTCAGATTCAATACCATCGGAGGGTTGACCTATTTTGGCCTTGCTATGAATGGTGAAGTTGAAGACTACCAGGTTCATGCATGTCCACACTGGTGGCCGGTGCATACCAATCTGAAACACTATATAACTATTCCGCACGACTTGCAAAATCTTGTTCCGGGTGACGTTCTTGGGGCGTTTTACCTTGATGCTACCGGTGAACGGGTTTGTGCAGGACTGTCTGAATTCAATGGCAGCGACGACCAGATGATGATCGCTTACGGTGATAATCCTCAAACCACTGTCAAAGACGGGTTTATTGTCGGCGAACCCATTTACTGGAAACTGTGTTCCATGGTAAAGGGTGATGCAAATCCGGTGGATGTAACATACGACTTTACCTATCCAAGCAGCAATGGGTTATTTACCCAGAATGGGATCTCAGCGCTGACGAACATCATCGGATTGCATGTTACAGCGACAGCTTCGCCATCCATCATTTGCAGCGGGGATGCCGTTCAACTGCTTGCGAATCCGGGCATGGCAGAGGGTGTATCCTTTACATGGACATCCATACCGGCCGGGTTTACTTCATTCGAGCAGAATCCGGTTACCTATCCCATGATGAATACCACGTATTATGTTGATGCATTCGACGGGGTGTTTCATGCGAACAGCAGCATTGCAGTTGCTGTTACCCAGGTTAGTCCGCTTGTTGAAATACTGCCGCTGAACAACATTGGAATCCCATCAGGCCAAAGCAATTGTTACAATGCCACGCTGAACATTACGGCCGGGGCAACCGGACCATTCATCATTGAGAATGGCGGAGCAGTATCCATGATAGCCGGGCAGAAAATCAGACTGTTACCCGGAACAAGGGCAAACAGCGGATCATACCTGCATGGCTTTATTACGACTACGGGTGCCTATTGCTGCAATGCGGGTTCACCTCCGGCACAGGCAATCATGGGTGGCGGGTCCGCCGGCATCGGGCTTGATGATAAAAAACCATCCTTCCAGGTTTATCCAAATCCAACAACCGGGACATTTACCGTTGACGTTACCGGTGTTGCTGAGTGGTCAAAAGTTTCAGTAGAAATATACGGCATGCTCGGGGATAAAATTCTCAGGAAAGAGATGTCTGGCTTTAAACAACAGGTATTTGACCTGTCTGACAGGCAGCATGGTGTTTACCTGATCCGTGTGATGAATAATGGCAGCGAAATGGGGATGACTAAAATAATCAAACAATAGTCTCACCTGCTTGCGCTGCTGATTGAGTAAGCGTGTTGCCGGCTTAAGTCTGAACCTGAAATGATTTGATCAGGTAAGACAGCCGGCAACACTTTTTTTATTCCATGCCTAAAGCTGTTCTGCATGCAGAACACAAAAGCTGGCTTTTTTGATCAATGTCTTCAACGTAAGTGCTCGACCTCATGACGCAGGAGAGAGAATGGCAGTGGATTAATCCAAATGTATGGCCAAGTTCATGTGTTACCTCCTTTTTGAACCTGTCGAGAATGAGTTGCTTATCCTCGGGCATGCCATAGTGAATATTGCTGAACCGGTATAAAGATGCAATTCCGCTGCGGCCGCCCAGGTAGGCCTGGCCGAAAATAAATGTGAGAATAGGGATAAACAGATCGACACTGAACAGGCCCAGGCTTTTGTCGGTTGGAGGGGTGCCTAAAGAATCGATATGCATCAGCAATTTGTTCCCGTTGTACTGTCGCCTGGCTGGATCATAATACTCACTCAGGTCAATGTGGCCGTCTTTGATCTTCAATGTACAGGTAAACTCCCGTTCTACGGCTTCAGCCAATTGTTCAAGAAAGTATTTCTCGAAAAAACCAAATGAAATCAGGTTTATGTTACTCAGATTCATTAAGTACTATTGTTGGTCTGTGGGCTTCAGATCATATTTTTTTATTTTATTATAGAGCGTAACGCGGTCAACTTTCAGGGCCCTGGCAGTCCTGGAAATATTCCATGCATATTTTGTAAGGATCTGTAAAATGAATGCCTGTTCGAAATCATCGAGGCTTTCGGCAGAATTGCTGATAATGGTTTTTTCTAGGGGGAGGTCTTTGAGGCTGATTTTTTTCCCATCTCCTACAACAATCGCCCTTTCAATCATGTTTTCAAGTTCGCGGATATTTCCCGGGAAATTAAAGTCCTGCATGCGCTTCAATGCTGTCGGATCTATTGCTACCGGCGGCTTATTCATGGAATGGCAATGTTTTTTGATAAAATAGTCAACAAGTAACGGGATGTCTGACTTTCTTTCCCGCAGCGGCGGAATATGAATGTTCATAACATTCAGCCGGTAAAAGAGGTCTTCCCTGAAGTCTCCTTTTTCAACCATGCTTTTTAAATCCTTATTTGTTGCACAGATCACCCTGAAATCTGAGAAGATTTCTTTATTTCCGCCAACCCGGATAAATGTTTTTGATTCAAGGACCCTGAGCAATTCTACCTGCATTTTATTTGAGATCGTGGCAATTTCATCCAGGAAGATTGAGCCACTGTCGGCCATCTCAAAGCGGCCCTTGCGGTTATACATGGCCCCGGTGAAAGCCCCTTTTTCATGGCCGAACAGTTCACTTTCCAGTAAACTCTCTGTCAGAGCGCCGCAATGGACACTGACAAAAGGAAAGAACTTCCTTTGGGAATTGGCATGAATTGCCCTGGCAACAAGTTCTTTGCCTGTTCCGCTTTCCCCTGTAATAATGACTGAAGCATTGGTTTGTGCTACACTCTCCACCTCGCTGAGTACATTCTTCATGGCCTGGCTGTTACCAATCAGGTCTTCGACATTTTCCAGGGTGATCACCTTTGTTTTCAAGGCTTCATTTTCATCTGACAGGGAAATCTGTTTAGTGGCATTTCTGATCAAATGCGTTAAGTCGTCGGGATCAAATGGTTTTGTAATGTAGTCGAAAGCTCCGTCTTTCAGGGCCTTTACAGCAGTGTCAACTGTTGCAAATGCTGTCATGACAATAACGATCGAGTCGCTTTTACAGGCTTTTATCCGCCGAAGCATTTCCAATCCGTCCATGCCTGGCATTTTAATATCTGCCAGTACAATGTCGAAGTGATCTGACTCAAAGATGGTCAATGCTTTCCGGGCATTTTCTGCACATTCAACACGATACCCGTCTTCAATAAACCAGCTATACAACGAATCTCTCACCGATTCTTCATCATCGACAATCAATATGGATATCTTTCTGGCCATTTTCTGTTTTTTATGTTTTAATCAATGGAATTGTTACCGAAATGGTGGTTCCACAACCCGGTTCAGATTTAACCTGTATTTTGCCTTTATGGTTTTGCACGATGCCGTGAACGATGGCCAGCCCCAATCCAATACCGCTGGCGTCCTGCTTGGTTGAAAAGAAGGGTTCAAAAATATGTGGAATATCTTCTGGTGCAATGCCTAAACCGTTGTCGGAGATTTCAAAATTGACGGTGTCGTCGTCCGGATTTTTTGTTTTGATCGTGATTTCACCATTTTCATGGGCTGCTTCAGAGGCATTGACCAGCATGGCAATGCACGCTTGTTTTATCTGGTTTGGACTGCAGTATATCAGATCTGAGCCAGCTGAAAACTCAGAGATGAATCTTATATTGGCAATTTTAATCGGATGGGTCATTAATTCGTAAGTCTCCCTGAGAATATCATTCAAATGTTTTGGTTCAAAATCATCCTGATCCTTTCTTGAAAAATCCAGCAGACCTTTAACAATATCGCCACAGCGTTTTGTCTCGTTTTCGATAAGCTTCAGGTGCTTAAGTATCGAATCCCGTTTGGTGGCATATAACTCGGGGTTGCTTACCTGTTTATAAAGCAATTTGGTATAAATCAGTATGCCAGACAAGGGATTGTTTATTTCATGGGCAACAGAGGAGGAGAGTTTTCCCAAAGCAGCCAGGCGCTCCACATGCATCAGTTCATTCTGGGCGGCACCCAGCTCCTCTGATTTTTTCTGAACTTTATATTCAAGTTGCTGCGACCAGTTTGCCAATTCGTCGTTGGCGGCCTGAAGGTTGTCGAGCATGTCGTTAAATGCGAGAGAAACCATACGCATATCATCCAGCTGACCGGGGTTTAATTCGACACGCATGCTTTTGTCACCGTTTGCAACAGCTATGCTTACTTTCACCAGGGCATTCAACGGTTTTTTAATATTTTTCATTGTGAAAAAAATCAGCACGGAACCGAGGAGCAGTGTGGTTATGATCGCAAGCACGAAAAATTCGGTCGAAGACTTTTGCACGGCGGCATCCAGTTCTTCAAGGGGTAATTTGATAACCAGGGAACCGAGAACGACGTCAGTGGCTTTATGCGCATGACATGAACTTAAGTAGCATGATTTTTCATTCAGGATGGGCGATTTAATTAAAAGGTGCCTGCTGCGGTTGTCATTTTGAATCATTTTACAATCGCTGTCAACGTCAATGATCTTGTAAGAATTCTCTTTACCGGAAAACATCGATTTGATGTTTGTATGGCAGTGGATGCAATTCGGATTGCTGTGACAGTTGTTGGTGTCGGAAGTGACCGATGAATAAACAAGGTTGTCCTCTACATCATACATGTTTACTTCATCAATTCCCGGCATGGTATTGATGATATTCAGTGTGTATTGAAGGGTGCTTTTGTCATTTTCGAGCATGGAGTGGTATAAGGCACCCTCAACAATTGACCCGATGTTGTTGCCGCTCTGACGGATAACCGTATTAAGGTACTCTTCATTGACTGATCTGAAGATCAGGCTGAATGAGACAAACAGGAAAATTGACAGTACGGTAATAATCAGAACGACACGACCATAAATTGATTTCCGGAATTTTACATAGTTCGTATAGATCCTGTTTCCGGTATTACTTCTTCGATTTTTCCTGGAAGACATGGCAGCAGATTGTTGGGTGAGCAGATTTACCCGTAATAACCAGATGGTTATATTTCACTGCAATATACGAAAAAATGCCTGTCAGACAACAGTTATGTAAACATTTTCAACATAATCACAACTTGTAAAGATTCAGAAATTCTTTCTGAAAATCCTTCCAGGTCTCATCTGGCAGGGCAGACAGCGTATTATCACAGATTTCGCCGCCGTCCTGTAAAATAATCTGTGACGCAGCAGGCGAATTATTTTTCATGGTGTAAGCCAGGAAATCTTTAAACCGCAGCAGTTCCTTTTCCTGCCAGGTTGTCGCCTCCCCTGCAAAATAGCAGGATTTTATCTCTGCAACCCAGTTGGACGGCTTCACTTTATAAATCCAGCCGGTGCCGTATGGATCTTCATTCAGCGAGGAAGGGTTCTCCTGCATGTGCGGGTTTGTTGTCACAACTTTCCCTGAAATGGGTGAAAAAATATTCAGTAGTTTCCCGTTTTGTTCAATGGTAGTCAAAAGATCACCCTTGCTGATCATCTCTCCGGGTTGTTTCAGATTGCCCAATTTCACCCCTCCGGTTATGTGAAGAAGCAGGTCGTCCAACCCGACATTGGCAACGCCGTTTTTTTCCATAAACAGCCAGGTGTGATTTCTGCTGTAAAATAACCCCTGTGGAATTTTCAGGATCCGGGCAGTGAGGATTCCTAACGTCTTCTGAATCTGTTTGTTGATTCTTGCCTGCCTGCTCAAAAGGACTGTAAACGGGATGAGCAGGATTAAAAAAGCGATAATGACCAGGTATTCCAACCCTTTGGTGGCAAAAATATCTGAATAACTAAATCCGTCCATAATATTTGTTTTTATGTTATTGGTGAGGTTAACTTATTTGTTATCATTTACCCACGAAGGGGAGTCCTTCAATACGGGCATGCGGTTGATCACCCATCTGAAATCCAGATTTCCGTGAATATAACTGCCAGGGTAACGACAAGTTCCATCCACGACGGCACATATCGTATGGCCATCTCCCATCTGAATCCGATCACTGTAACATTCAGCCTGTTCAGAATCACACCCAGCATGGCCAGGATGGCTGCAATTTTAACCAGGCGTATATTGCCGGTTCGGTAACTGACATAGAAGAGAATCATTGGCAGCATAACAAAACCAAGCATCTCGAGAAGGAACCACAGTCCCATCGGGGTATTAAGGAGGTGCCAGTTCTGGCCGTGAATAAATACAAGCAACTGAAGGAAAAAGTAAGCAAACATGGCCCCGGCGCAGATTCTGGCCAATCCGAGAACGATGCCGTGCTGTGCTTGTTGGTTTTTTTCACTGATCTGCCGGAAAAAGACCCTGTGGCTGATGGACCCTTCAAAAATAACCATGGAGAGACCTGCGAAGATGCTGGAAACAAAAAACATGACCGGGATAAACTCTGAATACCAGAGCGGGTGGATTTTATCTTTTGCCATTAGGTAGAGCGCACCCAGTCCCGATTGATGCAGGGTTGAAAGGGTTATGCCGAAGATGACTGCAGCGATGGTCATGCCTGAAAGGATTTTCCTGGCCTTTCGCGCTCCAAGCCATTCGGCGATGGCTGGTGAGAATTCAATCAATTCGGCAATCATGTAGAGCAGGAAATGCCATGCTACCAAAAAAAGAACAGAACTGGTTCCAAAGCTATTTCCGATAATAGGGTTGATCACATGCCATGGCCGTCCCAGGTCGAGAAGAAGGGCCCCTGCATAAAATACATAAGCGAGAAACCCGTTGAGCACGGTAACCCTGACTATTGAGTGATATTTATGCATATTGAGGATGTACACCATAAAAGTGAGTACATAAGCACCTCCTGCAAATGCCACGCCGGTAACAACATCAAACCCGATCCACAATCCCCAGGGCACCTCCTGGGTGAGGTTGGTGATTGCACCGATGCCCTTCCAGAAACGGATGACAATCAATACAAGCCCAAGCAACATAATTGGAATGGAGATGATATTGAAAGGGGTGAGGAATTTTCCCTTTGGTTTGAGTTCACTTATCAGGAACTTCCAGATGGCTTTCCCATCTTGTTCCTGCCCGATCTGATAGCTGCTATTCATCTTCTTCCTTCCCGTTAGGTGTATTGTTTTTTGTAGCCTGATAGATTCCCATAAGGAATGCCGGTACCAGTACGAAAATTGATGGTACACTGTATAAAAATCCTGTCGTTAATGCAGGATAGGACGATTGCTGCAGTGAATTGTTCAATCCCAGCTCATTGAAGGGAACGGGCGAAAGGTAAAGCCATCCTGTTCCTCCGGCTGCATGTTCGCCATAAACCTGGTCGAGGTATACATCCGGTTTCTCATAGATTCTCCGGCGCGCTTCTTTCAACAGGTCACGGCGCTTACCATACAACAGTGCCTCGTTTGGGCAGTTGAATGCACATGCAGGACTTTCTCCGGTTTTTAGCCGTTCGAAACACATGTCGCACTTCTGAATCTTTGGATTCGGACTGTGAAATTCAAATTTAGGACTGTCAAACGGGCAGGATACCATGCAGTACCTGCATCCCATGCATTTATCGCCATCCCAGGTCACAGGTCCCATTTTTGTCTTATGCATCGCCTGTGTCAGGCATGCTGCAACACAGGCAGGCTCATTGCAATGCATGCACTGCCGCTTGATAAAAACTTCCCCTTTCGATGTTTTGTACCTGTTAACCACGGTATTACAGGTTTCATTGGTTGTACGGATTGCCGGGATATCCTTCGCAGGTAAAGGTTCAGGGAATCCATGTGCGTCCGCACAATCGTATTCACAGCCGCGGCAGCCTTTGCATCGGGTTGAATCATACAGGATGCCATAAAATTCCACTGTTGCATTCTCCGTTGATGCTGCATTTGCTGTCTTTCCAACGGCCAGTGTCATTCCTGAAACACCAAGTAATTTGAAAAAATTTCTTCGATTGAGTCCCATAATTCGATAGTTTTATGTATATGAGGGCCCTTTCCCCAATCCCATCAACCGGGCATGGAAGGTGAGCCTTGCTCCACCCTTTTCGGGGAACGATTCTGGCGGAGTTATTGTTTAATGTCTATGAATTTCGACTGAAAATCTTCCCATATTTCCGGACCGAGATCTGCAAGAATGTTATCCCGGATCGAACCACCATCCTGAAGAGCGACATGGGCATATTCGACATTGTTTGCCTGCAATGCAAATGAGAAGAAGTCCTTGAGTCTTGTAAACTCATCTTTAATCCACAACTTATAGTTTGCTGCCATGGATAAGAATTGAATCTCAAGAATCCAGTTGGTGGGTGCGATCCTGTAAACCCAACCCTCATCATAGGTTGATGTATTCAGTAAAACCGGTTCGGTGGTCAGCCTTTGATTATGTGTTGTGATGATTCCGGTAACCGGCGAATAGATGTTCAGTTGTTTCCCTTTGCGGATCAGGGTAAGCAGTTTTTCGCCCTTTTTAATTTTTTCTCCTTCACTTTTCATCTCAATTCGTGTGATAGGGCCGGTAATATGTTGAATAAAATCATCAATCCCGATCTTCACCGTTCCATCTTTTTCCATAAAAGTCCAGGTGTGGGTTTTATCAAAATAGACTCCTTTGGGAATAATTAATGAGTTCTCATCGAAAACAGACAGGGCGGAGCCGTTGGCCGGCACTGTCTTTCTGATTTGACTCCTGAGCTGTTTGGACATCACTTCCAAAATAAACCCGATTGCGGCAAATGCAATGAGAACCAACAAAACTATTTTAATAATGCTATAAACGTCCTTTTCAGAAGAAACCGGATTGATCTTAAAAGTGGTCAGTTTATCAGCCTGGGTTTGTCTTTCATTATAAACAAGTTCGCTAAAGCCACTTGAATTGAGAAATTGCTGACCGTCGCCAACTACCCAGCCAAGAAAAGCCAGTTCTGCATCATTGGTAGGCCTGGATGAGGAAACGGCATTGATATTTATGGTAAGAGCTTTAGTGTATTTACCAATCCAGACTCCCCTTGAAAAATCTTCCGGGTTGCTGTAAATGTCCTCCATGAAATCGATTTGCCCGTTTCCGTTTTTATCAATGGGTACAGGTTTAATCTGATCAGTGAAACTGTTATTGCCCGGATCCGTGATGTCGATCAGTTTACAGAAACCAAACGAATTCGGGTCTTTTTGAATCATTGCAATCATCTCCTGCACATTTTCTACAGCGTATGCAGTCGGTTTAATCCGGGTGCCATTGAGAAACTCAGCCATGCCTGATTTGATAGAAGCATCCTCTGTAACATACCAATGGAGCGGAGTTGCCTGTCCGTTTCCGGCAAACAATCCCCAGTTTTGCTTATCAGGGATTTCAGCCAATTTTGAAAATTCTTCGGCAGTGACACCTTTCCGGCAAATTTCATTGATATATGGATTTTTTGCGTTCATAACAGGTACGATCACATCACGACCCACGACAATGTTCCAGAATGGTTGTGAGTTCATTATCGCAGATGCATCACCGGTAACAAAACCTAAACCGGATGACAAGCCTGACTTTCCTGCATCATTGCCGACGGATGATTTGGAAATGTTGAAGTTCACCGCCGGATTTAACCGGTGGAATTCGCTGGCCCACCTGGCCACAAGATTGTACAAATCCGGAGAAGCAACAAGGCTGATTGTGCCGGCCGGTGCTGCTGATTTTGTGTTTTCTGAGTCCTTACTGATTGCTGTATAGCAATTTAACAGTAATAATCCGATGAGAAAAATCGCCCTGGTTTTCATGATTTCTGAGTTATTAAAATGACATAACCCTTAATTCAATTATGATGCCAAAGAAATATTTGCGACTTAATGCTCAGAAAATCAGCATTATACCGGGATGCGTTTTGCGTGATTTCCAGATCATTATGTTGAATTATTCAACATAATGATCTGGAAATAAACATAATTATTTGAAAATTAATTGTTTATGAGGAGTGTGTAAATATTCTACACCTGTTGAGAAATTCAACAAAAGGAGTGTGATTCATGATTTCCGGAAGGACGATTATTTTTGAATCACCAATTTTATGCAACCTGTGAACTTTTCACTTCTGACCTGCAAAAGATAAATACCCGGTGGGATGCCTGTAATATCAAACAGATTCTCTGCCGGAGCGTTGCCGGTTATTGTAAAGTGGTCTGCCAGCATGATGGATCCAAACATATTAATGAGTTTCACATCCAGGTATTTGCATGAATTCCTGGAAACCAGCCGGAACATCCCATGGGTGGGATTTGGATAGACGTAGAAATCGTTGAATTTGTTGTATTCGTCAACACCAACACAATCATCAAATGTAAATGTTAAACTTATCGTTGCTGTATTGTTACAACCGTTCTGGTTTGTAACAGTCACCGAGTAGGTTTGCACATCATATCCGATCCCGGTGGTTGATGTGGAGAGGTACCTGCCGGTTGAACCTGTTGACCAGAGATAGGAGGATCCCGGGTTGCCGGCATCGAGTTGTACCGTATCATAGATGCAAACTGAGGAGTCAGCCGGCCCAAGGTTGATTTCAGGTAATGGGTAAACAACAACGGTTGTTGTTCCATATTGCTTGTTAAAACCATCATCCAGGATAATATTGTATGTGGTTGTTTCAGTGGGAGTAACAAACGGATTTGCAACTGTTGAGTTAAAGCCGCCAGGAGTTGAACTCCAGGTATAAGTATAGATTCCGGATCCGCCGCCGGATAGTGCAAAGAGCCGGGACGTATCGCCCATGCAAACACTATTGGGTTCTGAAACCGGGTTAACCGAAAGCGGACCTCCCTCAACACTGATAATCACTTGTGATGGAGGGCTTTGACAACCGCTCAGCTGGTCTGTAACCCGTAAAATATAAATAATTGTATGAGTCATATTCCCGGTTGAAGGTTCAGGAAGTATGGAGGTGAAGCCCGGAGGATTGGATGTCCAGGAATAACTGTACGGACCATATCCGCCATTTGCGGTTCCATGCAGGGTGGTACTGGTACCATTGGGTATTGTTATATTGGGACCTGCATTGGCGATTGGTACCGGATGTACGAGTACTTTCGCAGTATCATACACAGAATGGGTGCACACATCGGTTACTTTTACTGTATACGTGTTATTTCCCAGGGGCGGGGTTAGTGTCAGAATACTGTCAGTCCCGGGAACGTTCCACAGGTAGGAGAGTGGCGTGATGCCTCCTGTGGTATTTGCTTTAAGTACGATGCTGCCGCCAAAACACAATACGGTATCCGCGTTGGATTGGATCGTCATCGGTGTGTAATCGTCGATATATATGGTATCCCGCTTGATGATCCCGTCACAGGAAATCTGATTTATGGATAAAATCACCATCTTTTCTCCTTCCGGGATGTTGTCGGGAATCGGATGGATGATCACGTTGACACTGTCTTCACCTGGCGGGAAGGTCACAAAATCATCGATATGGGCATAGTCTGTCCCGTTTACGGCGCTGCCACCTATTGTATAATGGATGGTATAAGGGTAGTTCTGAGTGGCCGCCAGTCTGAAGTTAACTGCCACATCGTTACATCCTTCCACCGCCTTATTCTGGAGTTGGGGAACCGTGCTGTTGTTGATCATATTGACACCCGGGCTGCTGAAACTATTCTGCTCAAGAAATACGCCTGAATCAAATTTCTTGTCAACCGCATCGCCAATGGCCAGTTTGATATGATAGGTAACACAGGGCTGAACCACATACCAGGCTGTGTATACATAAGTAAGTCCGTCATATTGATAGTAAAGCCCCCCGGTGGGATTAGACCATCTTGAAAGCGTACTTGCACAGATGTTGTTGATGGTGACGTAATTGTTGAGCGAGCCGGGCATCCTGGCGATATTGACACTGTTGTTGGAAAAGGTCCCTGTAATGCCGGGTCCGCTGAGGAAAAATCCGAAGGCGTCGTTGAACTGGTTACAATACTCAAAAAACTCTTCAGAAGCAAATACATAGCTGAACCGAACGGTGTCGGATTGCGGAATGAAATCAAATTCGATCACGGCTTTATCGAAAGTACTGGATCCGGCCAGGATATTGAGATCGGGATCGCCGGCGCCGTTCGCAGCAAAACCGGCTCCTGCAGCGTTATTTGGCCCGATTGCTATGTTGGCTTTGCCTGAAGTCATCAGGATCCCTCCGGCAAGCCCGAGCTGAGTAGTCGCAACCCCGGTGGTGGTAAATGTGCCAATCTGGTCAGAGGAGATAAGAGAAGTGGAACCATTAAACGATACATTGCTCACCGTAATCCCCGCACCGACCAGGTAATTCTGAACCAGCTGCTGTGGTGTAAGGTTCATTGCGGCACCCTGTACGACTGTCAGCTGGGCCTGCATAAAAGAGGGCAGGAGCAGGAGTATCCCGCACAATGCGTTTATTAACAAGATGCGTACACCCTTTTTCATATCTGGTTGACGGTATTTATCTTAATGCCACAAAGATACGGAAAATATCAGGATTAAACCAGTTCACTGTTTTATCAATGCCTCAAACAGCACCTCAACCGGGTGCAACACCTGTCGGCCTGTCCCGTCCATGATCTGATGCCTGCATGAGGTTCCGGGAGCAGCAATGATAACCTCCTGAGCTGAATTCCTGATTTCAGGAAAAAGTACAAGTTCGCCCACCTTCATGGATACGGAGTAGTGTTCCTTTTCATAACCAAAGGAGCCTGCCATGCCGCAGCAGCCTGATTTGATCTCATCAACCTTGTAATTAACGGGAATTGACAGCATCTGTATGGTAGGTTGAACAGAAGCCAGGGCCTTCTGATGGCAATGACCATGAAGTTTGACAAGCCTGGCTTTGTCCGTAAAGAAGTCAGAAAGGTTGCTGTTCAGCTGTTTCCCTTCACCGGATGGGGGCCGGGATGCATATTTAATCAAAAACTCATCGAACATGAATGCATTCCTGGCCAGGTTACCAGCCGCTGCTTTCATTTTTTCATCCACGAGATCGGGATATTCATCGCGAAAAGAGAGGATGGCAGATGGTTCAATGCCAATCAACGGGGATTCTTCGGTAACCAGCTCCTGCAATTTCCTGACATTTTCGTTTGCAAGATGTTTCGCCTTCCTCACAAGTCCTTTGGAAAGATATGTACGGCCGCTTTCCTCATGATCAGGGATGATTACGCGGAACCCGAATACATTCAGAAGTTTTATCGCTTTAATCCCGATTTCAACATCATTGTAATTTGTAAATTCATCAGCAAAGAGATAGACTGTAGGCTGATTTGTCATATTGTGATCTGACACGCGGGAGATACCATTCAGGAGGTTTTGGGCAGCCCAGGCCCTGAGCGTGGTCTTATAAAGCAACGGGATTTTGCGTTCCGGTGCAAATCCGAGAATTTTTTTCGAGATTCCGGAAATAACGCTGTTTTTCTGAATAAAATTGAAGAGGGCAGGGGCAATGCTGCCTAGTTTGTTTATCCTGGTGATGTTTGCGATAAGCCAGGAACGCAGGGGAATTCCGTTGGCATCATACCAGTGTTGCAGGAATTCGGCTTTGAGCTTAGCGAGGTCAACGTTTGAAGGACATTCCGATTTGCAGGCTTTGCAGGAGAGGCAGAGATCCATCACCTCATAGAGTTCCCTGTGGTTAAAGGGATTCTCCTGTACAGAACTGGTGAGAAACTCCCTGAGAAGGTTTGCCCTGGCCCGGGTCGTTGTGTTTTCATCCTTCAGGGCCATATATGACGGACACATATAACGCCCTGTCAGGGAGGTGTTGCGGCAATCGCCTGATCCGTTGCACTGCTCAGCTGCCCGGAGTATGCCACGGCTCCCTGAAAAATCAAATACCGTAGGTATGTTACGCACCGGAATTCCAGGTTCGAACCGCAGGCTGGTATTCATTTTCGGGGTGTCAACAATTTTATTCGGATTGAAGAGATGGTCCGGATCCCACAGATCTTTAATCTCCTTAAACAGCCGGTAATTTTGTTCTCCGAGCATCAGCGGGATAAACTCACCCCGCAGCCTTCCATCTCCATGCTCTCCTGAGAGTGAGCCATTGAATTTCTTTACGAGTTTTGCTGTTTCCAGGGCCACAGTGTGGAAAAGTTCAACATCGGCAGGGTCTTTAAGATTAAGAACAGGCCGAAGGTGCAATTCACCTGATCCGACATGTGCATAATAGACACAATTGAGACCCAGCCCTGCCAGCATCCGGTCGAATTCTTCGATGTATTCCGGCAGATTGGCCGGTGCGACTGCAGTATCTTCTGTGACCGGAACTGGCTTCCTGTCGCCGGGGTAATTGGACAATACGCCCAGTCCGGCCTTACGGAGGTCCCATACCTTTTTAACATCCGGAGGAAACACCACAGGAAAATGGTAACCCAGCCCGGCTGCACGCATTTCTGCTTCAATATCCCGGCAGATATCCATGATCTCTTCCCGTGTATCCCTGGCAAATTCGATGATCAGGATGGCCCCGGGATCTCCTTCAATGAAAAACCTGTTCTGACGCTGTGTTATATTGTTGCGGGTGCAGTCCATGATGGCTTTGTCCATCAACTCAACCGACCCGGGATTGTATTTCAGGGCGATGAGGTTGGCCTTCAGCGACTCGGCAATGGTATGGCAATGGACGCATATCAGCGCTTTCTGCTTCGGTGGCAATGGAACCAGGTTCAACCTGATCTCAGTCATGAACATCAGGGTGCCTTCGCTGCCTGCGATGAGTTTGCAGAAATTAAAACGTGTGCCTTGACCCGCAAAGGTTGGCAGGGCTGCTTTATCAAATGGTTCCGTATTCAGCAGAAGATCGAGGGCGTAGCCTGTGTTTCTTCTGTGGATTTCAGGATCCGGATATTCTTTGCGGATGTTCTCCTGGTTAACCTGGTCGGAAAGAATTGCATTGAGTTGCTGATATATTTTGTTTTCGAGTGTGTTACCGATACATTTTTGCCGGAATTCATCGTTTGTAAGTTCTTTGAATTCCACCTCAGAACCATCGCTGAGGAATCCTTTTACGGAAATAACATGATCACGTGTACTCCCATAGAGGATCGAATGGGCGCCGCATGAGTTGTTGCCAACCATGCCACCCATCATGCAGCGGCTGGAGGTACTGGTTTCAGGACCGAAAAACAATCCCTGTTTTTCAACCACACTGTTCAACTCATCAAGGATCACACCCGGTTGCACCCTTACCCAATGTTCGGCGGCATTGATCTCCAGAATTTGTGTCATGTAGCGTGAAACATCTGCCACGAGTCCTGACCCGACCACCTGCCCGGCCAGTGATGTTCCTGCAGCACGCGGGATCAGCGGAATTTTTGTGTCGGCAGCAAAACGGATAAGTTTCTGAATATCGTTTGCATTTTTCGGACGGGCGACACCCACCGGAACCTCCCGGTAGGCAGATGCATCAGTAGCATAAAGCAGTCGCTGGGCCGTATCTGTGAAGATATCTCCGTCAAAGGCAGACCGTAACTCTTCAATCTTTATTTTCAGGGTTTCACTTTCCATTATTTCATCGTTTTCAGCATCCCGGACCATGCGGGCAGGGTGTTCAGCGGAATAAATTCTTTTTGAAGGGTTAATCGCTGTTTATCAGAGAATCCTTTATCAATTGCTATTTTAAGCTGTCCGATTGCCGCTTCCTGTTCCGACCGGCGTGCAAAGAGGATGGCACGCATGTAGTTGGGTTCAGGGTTTGTTGCATCAGCCATTTCATAAATTGCAATAATCCTGACAGCGGCAGACTGATCCTGCAGTGACATCGCCGCATTGGCATTCATATAACAAAAAAGAGTTAAAAAAGCGATCATCCGATGGTCTTTCAATGTGTCTTCAGGATTTGTTTTCCCTTTCCGGGTGCCTGATGTGTAACTCTTTATCTTTTCCTTCCACCAGGAGAGTCCCTTTGACTGGAATGCATCCAGTATTTCCTGTTTTTCTTCTTCCTCCTGGCTCATCACTTTCAGGTGATAAGCGACCCGGGAATTGTATTCAGGGAGTTTCTCAATTTTATTAAGTTCTTGATTAAATGATTCAGTGGAAGTTAAACCTCCCAGGAATGCAATTGCTTCCCTGCATGCATCCGCCGCAGCAACGGGCTGGTTGCATCTTTCTGATTCGTTTATCCGTGCATTGAATGTTTTTATCACACTGCTGATAAACAAACTGTCAGGAGGCAATACACCATCTCTGACAGCATTCAGCGTTATCCAGCGAAAGCCATCTTCCATCACTTCAAGGGGAGGCCAGGCATGTTTACCGGGAAAGGTTTTGATAAAATGACGAAATCCTGCTCCAGCCAGTGGTTCATCGAGCCGGAGCATTTCGTCCAGGTTAAAATCAGCGGTTCCGACGATGCCAAAATAGTCAAACTTAAACCTGACGGCATCCTGCACGCTTCCGAATCCGGCACCGCATGCGATGACCCCCTGAACCTGGTACTGGTACATTGCTGCCATGGATGCAACACGCGACCCTCCCGAAAATCCAAGAAGGTAGATGCGGTTTGTATCAGCGGGATAAATATGATGAATATCAAACATTAAAGCCTTAACAATTTTTTGATATTCATCTGCAGAAAGTCCGTTCTCCGAGGCATTAGAACCGATCAGCATAAACCCAAACTGTTGGGCAAGGCTTTTGTACAAAGTTAACGGGAGCACTCCGCTTCCATGGGGATCAAATGCAATGATTACCGGAAACAGCTTTGTTCCCGTCTCTCCTTTCCCCTTTTGGGGTGGGGCCGGTATAAACAAAGCATACGTTTTTGAGGTGTCAGCCGAACACGCAATTCTTTCATGGATAACCCCCTGTTTGGGTAGTGTCAGGCTGTGATTAACCTGTCCTGAACCACCATTTGAACATGAAAACAATATTGCCGGGAGGATGCAGGCAGTGAGAACGCCGGAAAGCGGCTTCACTTTTTATAAAAATTGGTGGATTCGAATATCTTGTCAGCTGATTTTGCGATAAATCCATTATATAAGATGCCTTTGCTGTCGGGATACCGCTTCGCAAATTCATAATAACAGCCCGGAATTTCATACTCGCCTTCGGTAAAGTGGAATTTCACCATCCCGGCTTTGATACTTGATTGTTCGAGCAACTCCTCCGGTGTTCCCTGTATCTCACCCCCGGCATCATTCATTTTCAATCCATGGGATTTCAGAAAATTGTTTACTTTCTGAAGTGAGTCATACTTTTTTAACCGGTTAACACTCACTGTGAAATGGTTGGCGCAGAATCCATTCACATAAAGCCATGCAGCATATTCGGATTCGATACGCAGCTTTTCATAAACCTGGTATGATGGCACACCTGAGATATTCCCGGCGTAAATCAATTCATCTGAAGCGATCAATGTTGCCGGAATCTGAGATATCCAGCCATGCGCAGTTTCCTGAAGAAAGGGGCTGAATTCACCGGTAAGCAGCTCGCTTATAAATACTCTCGGTGCGTCAGGGTCTGACTCATGTTCAAAATGTTTGGCATACAGTTTTTTGGCTTCAAAATGGTAATCACCTTTATATCTGTATCCGTTTTTCAGGAATATTGCTGCAAGACTGTCAACTCCGATTTGGGGATGTCTGAAGGTGCGAAAGGCAATGTGGTCGTTGGTTACAATTTCACCTTCTGCTGTGAATAGCTCATAAACTGTTTGGGTGACAGGGTTCTGCCGGGTGTAGTCAGACCAGAGCCGGGAGAATACTTCTTTGTAATTCATAGATTTTACAGATATTCAGGAAATCGCCGCTCCATGATCCCATTGATCATCTCTATGGTTAGCGGCTTGAAATGAAAACAACCACTTTCAAGGAGTGTTTCTGCCTTCACGCGGTCACTCGGATTCAGTGAGGTGGTGAGTATGATAAAGACTACTTTTCCCTTCTGCGCAATATCAAGTTTATGATACTCTTCCAGAAATTCCCACCCGTCCATGATCGGCATATTGATATCCAAAAAGATCAGTTCGGGTTGAGTATATGAACCCTCAAATTGCCCGTTTTGAATTTTTGCTGTAAGAAATTCAAGTGCCTCTTTTCCGTTTAAGGCAATGGCAATGTTGTTTGCAATCCCCGATTTTTCCAGAACCCGTTTATGGATGAAATTGTCTGATTCATTGTCATCGACAAGCAACACGCAATTTAATCTCTTTTTCATGCATCTATCTTTTAGGAATTGTAAAGTTAAAAATACTTCCTTTCCCCGGCTCGGATTCTACCCAAATTTTTCCTCCATGTAACTCGACAATTTTCTTACAATGAGCCAAACCGATGCCAGTACCCTGATAATCAATTCTGTTTTGCATTCGCTTGAATATGATAAATATTTTCTCCCTGCCGTTTTCTTCGATCCCTATTCCGTTGTCTTTGATCGAAAACAGCCAATTCTGGTCCATATTGGTAGCTGAGATGCTAATTTGCGGGGGAACATTGTGTTTTCTGAATTTGATTGCATTGTGTATAAGGTTTTGGAACAATAACCTTAATTCCGTTGCATAACCAGGGATCGTTGGCAGTTTCTTTATGACAATGATGTTTGCATTGCTTTCCAGAATGGAATCCTGAATGTCATTGAGCACATCTTCAACAATCTGGTGACAGTCAACCTGTGTGAGGTCACGCTCGTTTCCCAACAGTGAATAATCCACCAGCCCTTTTACCAGTTCCCTCATCCGTATCGATGAATTGAATATGAATTCGATGTATTTATTCCCGTCGTCATCGAGTTTCCCTGCGTAATCTTCCTGTAAAAGCTGGGTGAAGTTGATCATCGCACGCAATGGCTCCTGTAAATCGTGAGAGGCAATATAGGTAAACTGCTCAATTTCCTTTGTCCGGAATTCAAGTTCTTTGTTCGTGGTTTCAAGTTGCAGAGTTCGCTCAGCAATACGTTGTTCAAGTGTTTCATTCAGCTTACGGACCTCATTTTCTGCATTTTTCCGATCGGTGATATCCCGGATTGCACCATCAATATGATCAGGTTTGCCCTCCTGGTCATACACCAGTGTGGCATTGATGGAAACGTATTTTACCCTGCCGGTTTTTGTTTTAAGCTTTAATTCAAAATCTCTGAGTTCGCCATGCTGCAGGAGCGTATGCAAAAGAAGTTTCCGGTCGTCGGGGTCTTCATAAATGCTGGAGACGTGATTCCCAATGATTTCATCCCGGTTGAATTCGGAAAAATGTTTGATGGACGGGCTTATCTCCATAATTGTTCCCGCCAGATTTGTCTGGTAAAAAACGTCCTGAACATTGTCAAAGATGGCACGGTATTTTTTTTCACTTGCACGAAGTTCTTCCTCAACCTGCTTCCGTTTACTATTAACCAGTGCCTGGGCTACGATGGCTGCAACCGTTGTGGCAAATGACTCTTCATCAGGAAGCCATGTGCGTGTTTCGCCGGAATGTTCAAAACATACAACTCCCAGGAGCTCTCCTTCCAGACGAATTCCACAATCCAGCATTGAGGTGATATTCAGCGGGTTAAGATATCCGGTTTTAAATTCAGCAGTTCTGAAATCGTTTTCCGCATCGTCTGCATTCACAGTGCTTTCATTCAATATTGCGTCAAAATAAACAGGATAATCACTGCTATGCAGCACCAGTCCTGAACTGTTTTGTTTCTTGTTATTTTCAAAGAGTGAAACACACTGCAGGTTTTCATGGTCATCGGAAAACAACCAGACACTGGCACGTTCCACCTGCATTGCAACAGCGGTTTCTGCTGTAAGCCGATGAAGATAGAGGGTCAAGTCACCTGAAGAAATAGCCTCATCAACCGCAATCCGGGCGATTGCATTTCGCTGCAGACGTGCACGTTCATGGCTCTGTAACAGGATTAATTGCTGATGTGACTCAATATCATTTTTCTCATTCCTCAAAAGATCTTCGGAGTGTTTAATACGCAGCATGACTCTCAGCTGGGCTGTTAATTCAACAGGATCGATGGGTTTTGTGATAAAAACATCTGCACCTGTTTCCAGTCCCTTGATCCGGCTTTGTGAGTCTGTTTTGATGGCGGTTATCATGCCCACCGGGATGCGGGCGGTTTTTGGGTCTGACTTCAGTTTTTGGCAGACCTCAAATCCATCCATTCCAGGCATGATGATGTCCAGCAAGATAACATCGGGCATTTCCTCCCTGGCTTTTTTAATCCCTTCGGGGCCCGACATTGCTGTGATAACCCGGCATCCGGGCAAATATGTGCCAATAACCGCTCTGATGGTGGTGTGGTTATCGACTTGGTCATCAATGGCTAATACCGTTTCCATTTTATTTGTTCCGCAACAGGTTTTCAATCTTTAACAACAACTCTTCCTGATCAATGGGTTTTGCTATATACTCATCGCATCCTGCTTCAAGAATGGCTTCCCTGTCGGACTTCATGGCCTTGGCAGTAAGTGCAATAACCGGAATGTTTTTTGTTTCTTCATTGTTTTTTAATATTTTAATCACCTCAAAACCATTCATTTTCGGAAGTGAGATGTCGAGTAAAACCAGGTCAGGCAGCATTTCCAAAGTTTTTTCAACCCCTTCTTCTCCATTTGCTGCATCGATCAGGAAATAGATTTCCTGCAATAATGCCCGGACCGTTAACCGGTTGTCGGCATTATCTTCAATAACAAGTATTTTCCGTTTTTGCGATCCCGGGATCACTTGATTAACATCTTGTTTATAATCAGGCCTGAGAACCGGTGGATCGTAAGTTGTTTGTATCTGAGCAGGTACCAGTCCAAGCATCATTTTTACTTTATTCAGCAATTCGGACGGATTTACATCCCCTTTCTGAATCAGTTGCCTGACATTATTTGCCGAGAGCCTCGAAAAGTCATCGTTGGTGAGATTCCTGGCGGTGAGAATGAGAACAGGCAGGTGCCGTGTCTCGCGGGTACTCCTTATGATTTCAAGGAGTTCAAACCCATCCATGCCCGGCATCATCAGGTCGAGGATCAACCCGTCGGGAATTGTGTGTTTAACATATTCAAGCGCTGTTGGGCCATCGTATGCAACATCCACAGTTATATCCTCGCGTTCCAGGATTTTTTTGACCTGGATCACAGCTGCCTGGTTGTCTTCAACCATCAATATTCTTTTATGAACTCCGGATGCAGACTGTTTCAGGGTAGCAGAGGATTTCCAGGAAATCTGATCAAGAATTCGCCTGATCTCCTGATAAATTTTTAACGGGGCGATGGTGCTTTTTGTAAGTACCTTCTGGACCTTCCCGGATAAAATTTCTTTTTCATCCTGCGTAAGGTCCTTGGCCGTGACAACAATAACCGGCAGATCCCTGGTTTCAGGCCGCTTTCTGAGCTCTTCGAGAACCTGGAAACCATCCAAACCCGGCATCATCAAGTCGAGCACAAGCACATCAGGTTGTTTTAACTGAATCATTTCCAGGCATTTCCGGCCATCTTCTACCTGTATATCTTCGAGGTTCTCCTGCTGCAGGATGTCATGAATCTGTTTACGGTCGATCGGGTTATCATCAACCACCATGATGGTAAAGGCATGGGCATTCAGTTTCCTGATTTCTTTAATAAGTAACAGCCGGTCAACCGGTTTAGTTACATATCCTATCGCTCCAAGGGCAAAACTGGTCTGTTTGTCATCAGAAACAGAGATCATGATGACCGGGATATCTGATGTTACAGGATTGGCTTTAAGGTGTTGAAGAACTTCCAGTCCATCCATGTCAGGCATCACAATATCGAGTGTTATGGCATACGGCCTGTAGAGTTCAGCCAATTTGAGGGCTTCCATCCCTGAGGTTGTTCCAATGGTATGATAATCAAAACTTTCAAGACATGAAGCGATTTGATTAATAATTTTCGGATCGTCGTCAACGATCAGGATTGTTTTTCTGTTTTGGCCGGCAGCCTGTTTATGAACCCATGAAAGAGGTTCATTCTCAAATCTTCCTGCCCATTTCACAGGCAGTGACACGGTGAAGACCGTACCCTTTCCGAATTTGCTGTCAACAGAAATTCTGCCATGGAGGGCCTGAACAAGTTTTCTTGCAATGGCAAGCCCCAGGCCGGTTCCTTCATACGATCGTGACGTAGAACCGTCGGCCTGCCTGAACTCATCAAAAATATAAGGAAGCACATCCTCAGATATTCCTATCCCACTGTCTTTCACCTTAATATATGCTCCCGTGGCATCGGTTTCGGCGGTAATTTCAACACCTCCGGTATCAGTGAATTTTACTGCGTTGCCAATAATATTCGTCAGTATCTGGTTCAAGCGATTTTCATCGGTCTCAATTTCAATTGGCTTATCAGGCGTGGTACATGTGAGTGCTATGCTTTTTTGCTTTGCGAGCGGCAAGATGTTATCTGTTACTTGTCGTAACATGGCACTCAAAGACAAAGACCTGGGTTGAAGCTCTATTTTGCCTGCTTCGATTTTTGACAGGTCAAGAATGTCGTTTATCAATGATAACAGGCGTTTCCCATTGCGTTCAACTACCTCAAGGTACTCATTTTCTTCGGACGATAATTTGTGCTTTGCCTGCCTGATCAGGACATGCGACAGCGCATTGATCGAATTAAGGGGCGTACGCAACTCATGGCTCATATTCGACAGGAATTCACTTTTCAGCCGTGTCGCTTCTTCAACCTGCAACCGTTGCATCTCAAGTTCCTGGTTCTGCAACTGCAGCTCCTCGGTGCCGTGCTGAAGCTCATTTGCCTGCTCCTGAAGCTCTTCCGACTGAGACTGGAGCTCCTCCGACTGGGCTTCTAGCTTCTGGTTAGAAATCGTCAGTGTATCGGCAAGAATGGCAGTCTGTTCTGCTGCAAGGAGGTTTGCGTAGGAAATGTTTAACATGTTCCATGATTGACGGAGAACGTCCGTCATATTGTTGTTAAATGCGGAGATGGATGCAAGTGAAACCATCGCGATAACCTTCCCGCCGGCATCAATAACAGGAATGGTGATAATTTCCCTGGGAGTAATTTCGCCTGTCGTGGTATTAAACCGGAAAACAGTATCAGCTGGTAAATTTTTCAGCACATGGATTTTCTTATCTGCCAGTGCATAGCCGAATTGACCCTCCGGGTAGTCTGCCCTGAAAGGTTGCAATAAATTTTTATTCGCACCGATCGAATCATAATGATCAAAAGCAGTTTCATCTTTGTTTAAAATATAGAATGCAACCATGTTGGCATCTGTGACTTTAATCAGCTGCCTGAGGATACTGCCAACGTACTGTCCTCTTGTTTTATGGCCGATTACAGCCTCAGACATGCTGGCGACCCCTATCTGGATGGCGATTTTCGATTCAATATTCTCAACCATCGTGTTTATGGCATTCCCGAGTTTCCCCAACTCGTTTTTAGAAGAAATGGAATTTCTGAAAACATAATTACCTTCACCGATTTTGGTGCTGTGGTTAAACAATTGCAAAATAGGAGAGGAGATCGATTTACCAAGAAAATATACGATAATTGAAACCACGAATCCTGTGAGTATTAGAAGAAGTATAAGATTGGATGTCATAGTGGAAACTGGCTGATCCAACTCAGCCTGGTCCTGTTTACAGATAAAACCCCAGCTTGTCTCAGGAATAAAGGTATATGCTGACAATACCTTTTCGCCACGATAGTCGAGGTGCGATAAAACTCCGTTTTTACCCTGTGATGAATAAATCGCGGGTAAGGTTTTCAATTGAAGGCGCAAGGGAGCATTCTCACGCCAGCGGAGTTCATTCTGAACCACCCGGTCAGTGTCAACAATCAGGGTTTCTCCTGTTTTACCCAGACCGGTCCAATTGTTCAGTAAGACATATAGTGAGTTGTTTACATCGATAAATGCGACCAGAACACCGGTTTTTTCCGAATTTACATCACCGGATTGATACAGGACCGAAGAAATGGGTAATAAATAGCTGCCACTTTCGACAGAATAAAAGATGTTGCCGATGAATATTTCATTGGATTTCAATGCACCGGAATAATAAGGATAACTGCTTTTCTCATGACCTTCATTGTTTCGGTCAGTTGAGATTTCGACCAGCCCTGACCTGACGCCAATGACGAAAATCTCCTCATACATCGCATAGGAATTCTGGTAATTATGAAAGATATTCCTGATGTGATTTCTAGATTCAATCACCCGGGGACTTACGGAACTGCCAGATAACGCCTCATTCAATAACTTTTGATCCGTATTTTTTGTAAAGACATTGAAGTCGCCTTTTCTTTCGGTTATCCAGTTTTTAACCTGCCCAACCTTTAAATCACGGATGGCTGAAAGCTTATCATACGTTGAGGCTTCGAAGGATTTCTTTGTTGAAAAGTATGTGACCAGTGTCCCTGTCAGCAAGGGTGATAAAGCCAGGAGAAGGAACCAGAAGATAAGCTTGGATTGAATGTTCGAAAAGGTAAATTTTATCATAGTTATAGTGATTGATTGTAAATCATGTTTAACATAACATTCCGGAGGATTCTCATGACCCTGTTTTCTTAAAAAATTTGCAATAGGTTGACTGTGGTCTGAATTTATCCGTGTGCCGGGGTAAAAGTACTTCACTTTCTCCCAGCACCAAAATTCCATTTGCAGCAAGGGACTTATGTAATCTGTTGATTATCTGCTCCTGAAAGTCAAGGTTGAAATATATGAGCACATTCCGGCACAGGATCAGGTCAAAATCACCGAAAATACTTTCGCTTGGAGCATGGCTGTTTTTTTGAAGCAGATCATAAACAGAGAAATGAACCATAGATTTTAGTTCCGGAATTACTGTGTATTTCCCATCCTTCACGACAAAATATTTTTCAACCAGGCCTAATTTTACCTCTTTCATGCTTCCGGGCGAGTATGTCCCGTTTTGAGCGCTTTCGATGGCTTTTTCGTCATAGTCGGTGGCAAACAGGTCGAGGTTTAAATCCAGTTTCTCATGTTCCCGGAATTCATTGATCAGGATTGCCAGTGAATAAGCCTCTTCCCCATGAGAACACCCGGCCGACCATACGCGCAAGGTATCATCATTCAGCTTTTGCTTTTCTTTTACCAAATCCGGAATGAAAATCCTGGCCAGCAATTCAAAGCATAAGGGATCCCTGAAAAAGTTGCTCACATTGATCATGAAGTTCTCTGTCAAACGCTTTGGTTCATCTGGAATGGTCGTAAGAAATGAGTAATAATTATGAACATTATCGGTATTTGTTTTTACTATCCTGTTTTTAATCCTTCTTTCCAGCATGCCAATGTGGTATGCTGAATAGTTAAATCCATTGAATTTCTGCAGATATTCCAGGATGTCGTTGATGTTTTTGTCCACAGAATCAAAATTTAATGGTTAAAAGGGATTGTAAAATTAAAGATTGATCCCTTATCCTTTACGGATTCAACCCAGATTTTTCCACCATGCAATTCTACGATCTTTTTGCAATGTGCAAGTCCGATCCCGGTTCCCCCGTATTCGTCCCGGTTATGCAGCCGCTTGAAAATGATGAATACCTTCTCTTTGTCCTTTTCTTCGATTCCAATGCCATTGTCTTCAACGGAAAAGGTCCACTCATCACTGTTTCTTTCCGCGGAAATTTTCACTTCGGGAAAAACATCCTTCCGATGAAATTTGATTGCATTCATCAATAAGTTCTGGAATAAAATTCTCAATTCTGAATCAAAGCCATTCACTGTTGGTAATTCGCTGATGGTGATCGTAGCGTTACTTTTCCTGATCGATGAATCAAGATCAGCAAGAACGTCATTAACAGCCATGTTGCAATCTACGGGTGTTATGAGACTCTCTTCTCCCAGTAAGGAATAGAGCAGCAGGCCTTTTACAAGGTTACTCATACGGTCGGCCGATTTTGAAATAAACTCAATGGATTTATTTCCAACTTCATCTAACTTGCCAGCGTACTCATCCTTGAGGATTTGTGTGAAGTTTGAAATCGTAAGCAGCGGTTCCTGAAGATCATGGGAGGCAATAAATGTAAACTGCTCAATCTCCCTGAGATGAAAAGAGAGTTCCTTGTTAATTGTCTCGAGTTCGCGTGTACGCTCAGCCACATGGACTTCAAGGGTTTCATTAAGATTAATTAGTTTGTTTTCAATAATTTTCCGGTCGGTAATGTCATGAATTATGGAGTACAGCAGGGTTGTGCCGGAAAAAGTAATAGGGGTGGAATAAACCTCTACATCCCTGATTTCGCCATTGGCTACATGGTGTTTAAAGTGGAATTGTTTGTGTTTTTCATTCCTGACACGTTGCATTTCTTTAATCACTTCTTCACGGGGAAGTATGTTAATGCTAAAGATACTGGTACGGCAAATTTCTGTATAATCCATTCCGTAGAATTTGCAAGCTGATGGATTTGCATCCACGATATCGCCATTCTCAGGATGAATAAGCAACATCACAGACTCATTTCGCTCGAAAAAGGATTTGTAGCGTTCTTCGCTTTGCTTTAAGTCCTCCTCCATCTGCTTCTGTTCGGTGATATCCTGAAAAGTTCCAGATACGCTGACGGTAACGCCTTTCTCACGGTTGATCTTCGCCATGGCGCGAACCCAGCGA
Source organism: uncultured Bacteroidales bacterium (assembly GCA_903926565.1). Classification (GTDB taxonomy): domain Bacteria; phylum Bacteroidota; class Bacteroidia; order Bacteroidales; family FEN-979; genus CAIVAT01. The sequence continues at coordinate 16,828 of CAIYJU010000206.1, read as the reverse complement.
TGGTTTCCTTTCGTGGTAATAATTTCCAACTCTTCATCATAAGGTTCACCAAATTGAATGGCGCGCTGAACCGCCAGTTCTGCTTTGGCCCTGGAACCGGGAGCGAATAATTGCAGTCCCTGGGGAACAACCGGCGCTCCCTGGGAGGTGTCAATTTCCAGGATATGAAAGGTCTCCTCTGTCCAGGTCTGCTGAAATGTATTCACATCAAACTCCCACCCGCCGATTTTTGCCATTCGTTCTGTTTCGCAAAGAAGGACCCGGTTTTTTTGTAATTCATCTTCAGCTTGTTGCCGCACCTTGATTTCAGCGGCAAGCTGTTCGTTTATCTCCCTCAGATTTGCATTTCCTTCGGTCAGCTCTTCGTTGATCATTTCGTATTCTTCATTCAGAGCTGCGAGTTCACTGGTTTTCTCATCAACAAGAGTTTTAAGATGGTTTTTCTGATCGTTCAGCAAGCTCTCCATAACGAGCTTTTCAAGCAGAATGGCAAGCATTTGTGTGGCATTTTGTAACAAAGCAAAGGATTCCTGATCTTGTTCCAAAGTTTTGCTAAAACAGATAAATCCATAAGTTTGAGTACGTGTGCACACCGGGAAATTTGGATCAGGCAGAGATACTTCTTCTGTGTGCCAGTTGATTTTCCACAATGGGAAAATAGTATTGATGCCTTCTGTAAAGAGCCCGATAACTTCTTCCTTGTTTTTCAGCTGAGACATGCTGGTCGTCAGGAGAAAAAGGTCGTGTAATGGCCGGTCCATGTTCATTGTTGCTTGTTGGTTAAAAACTGAGGAGCATTTTCAGCCAGCCACTGATCCGGGTGGACAAAATATGGATTTTGTGTAATGATCCCGCCATTTATTGCGAACGGGTGGGTTCTGAGCACATTCATGATGGCTTTACCTGAGAATTTGGTTACGTCATACATGCATATGCTGATCCATGGTTTCCCCGGAATAAAATAGTTGAGCCGGGCCTCGTAAGCCATGAGGAATTCTACACCGGGAATGGCCTCAAGGGCCCACGACATCTCAGCCGTAGCACGGATATTACGTTTCCCCTTTTCCTGTGAACAGGCATAATATTTTGCAAGAGATTGATCCATGTACCAGGGGTCGAATACACCTTCGGGATAATACAGCTCCTTTGCTGATCTAAGGTCGAAGTGGCTGGTATCATGCAGGTGATTGCTGCATTGCGGGCAATAATCGCCAAAATCACGGTAAAATTCTTCAGGGGTGCGTTCCACCGGGCAATACAGCTGCAGATCGCCGGTTAAATAGCCCTGCTTAAGAAACCCGAAAATGATTTCATCGCGCTCCTGTTGATTTTCATAGAGTCCGCAAATGTGCGCTCCCCAGTTGCATGAATAGTTTCCTATTCCAAGCATCAACTCCTCCTGATCAGATGTTTTAATATGCATGGTGTAAAGAATTTGGTTATGACATTTTACAATTAAAAACCTGAAACCGGAATGGTAAATCTGAATTTGGATCCGCCGTCTTTTGCAGACTCGACCCAAATTCTGCCATGATGCAGTTCCACTATTTTTTTACAATGCGCAAGCCCGATGCCGGTACCTTCATAATCACTCCTGTTGTGCATTCTTTTAAAGATGACAAAGATCTTTTCTTTATCCTTTTCTTCAATGCCGATTCCATTGTCTTCAAAAGTAAAGTACCATTGTTTGTCTGTTTTTTCAGCAAATGCATTTATAACAGGGATATTTTCAGCTTTTTTAAACTTCAGTGAATTGCCTAAAAGGTTTTGGAACAACATTCTTAATTCAGTTTCATATCCATATATTTCAGGAAGATCCCGATAATTTATTATTGCGCCCGACTTTTCAATGGAATCGTTCATGTCGGCAATAACCTCCTGCATAATTTTACTGCAATCAACAAGGGTAACAGCACTCTCCTGTCCAAGCAATGCATAGTCGAGTAACCCCTTCACCAAAGTACTCATCCTGATGGATGACTTGTAAATAAATTCAATGTATTTGTTGCCATCGTCGTCCAGTTTATCAGCAAATCCATCTGTGAGCAGTTGGGAAAAAGTGGAAAGAGTCCTTAACGGTTCCTGGAGGTCGTGCGAGGTGACATAAGTAAACTGCTCAATTTCATTAATGTGGAACTGGAGTGTCGTGTTCATGGTCTCAAGTTCCTGAGTACGTTCTTTAACACGCTGTTCAAGGGTGAGATTCATTTTTTTAATCACTTCCTCTGCCTTTTTGCGTTCGCTGATGTCAACAATGATCCCCCGTAAACCTGCAAGTCCGGTGTCATTCACTGACTGCTGGGAGTATACGAGTGCAGGAAAGGTAGACCCATCCTTGCGGAGCATGGTGTATTCATTGTCAGGAACAGTTCTTCCGGCAATTCGTTCCTTAATACTATTGATTACCCTGTCCCGCTCTTCCGGGATATGAAATTTCAGAGAAGGCTTACCCAGTACCTGTTCATTGTCATCATACCCGAACATTTTATACGCCTGTTTATTCAGGTATGTCAGGTTTCCAAGGTGATCTGTTTCAAAGATTATTTGCGGGAGCAGATTTGCCAGGTCACGGTACCTGTTTCTGCTCTCCTGAAGGTCGTGTTCAGCCTGAACCCGGGCGGCAATATCAATACGGAGTTCCTCTTCTGCACGCCGGCGGTCGGTAATGTCGATGCATATGCCAGTCATTCGTAAAGGTTCGCCTGCAGTGTCATAAAATGTATCTCCCAGTGCACTGATCCACCTGATTTCTCCGCCCGGATGAACAATGCGGTATTCGCTGGACAGTGGAGTTTTGTTTTTGATTGCTTCTTCGATCCGGCTTGCCGCCAGTTCCCTGTCATCAGGATGAAGTGCCCCGGTCCATGATTCAAAACTGGCCATGGTCCCCTGCTTGTCAAGTCCGAACAGGGCATAAAGTTCATCAGACCATTGGAGCTTGTGCCCGGGGATATCCCAGTCCCAGGTACCGGCACCGGCAGCAAGCAAGGCCATTTCAAGCAACTGTTTCGCGCGGATAATTTCCGATGCGGCACGTTTCTTTTCTGAAATGTCGCGGGTAACACTGATGACGTGTGGTATTTCCTGAAGCATCATTATTTTTGCAGAGATCGATCCTGCAATCAGGCTTTTATCCTTTCGCTGAAAAAGTGCCTCGAAATTCTGACAAGTGCCATTGTCGTCAAACGATTCGGTAAATTTTATCCGGTCTGCCGGATTGTTCCAAAGGTTGATATCGATACTGGATTTGCCGATAACATCCTCACGCGTGAAACCTGTACTGGCGGTAAATCCGTCGTTGATGCGTATAATAATTCCGTCGGACAGCCGGCTGATCAGAACAGCGTCAGGACTTGTGTTGAAGATGATTTCAAGGTTCTCTATTGCGATCAGGTTTTCTTCATTCATAGGCCGGATTCTGAAGTGTTAAAACAGATTTAACATGAAATATTCTCAGATGGTGATCGTTAAATTAAAGGTTGATCCGGATTTTCACAAAGTAAAAAAGAAGGTCGCCCCTTTACCCGGTTCCGATTCTGCCCAGATAGAGCCTCCATGCTTTTCGATAATTCGTTTAACAGTTGCAAGACCAACTCCGGTTCCCGCAAATTCCTCATTTGTGTGAAGCCTTTGGAACGGGTTGAATAGCTTATCCGATTTTGACATGTCGAATCCGGCGCCATTGTCCCTGATAAAGAATGCAGTATCTCTGCCAGATATGACCTTGTCGAATGTGATGACCGGATGATCTACCTTGCCTGAGTATTTCCATGCATTTCCAAGCAAATTGACAAGCACAACATGGATGAGGTTTGGATCAGCATTGGCAAGCAGCCCCTCTTTAATGTTGAAAACTGCCTTTTTTTCCGGATCCCGCCCGATGATATCCCTGGTAATCTCTTCTGCCATTGCGCTGAGATCAACAGTTTCTGTGCTGATTTCAGTTCTTCCTGAGCGAGAAAACTGCAGCAGGTCATCAATGAGTTTTGACATGGCAAATGCAGAATTGATGATTCTTTCCAGATACTCTTTGGCTTCATCATCCAGTACATCTGAATAGGTTTCCTGGAGGATTTGCGAATAGCCGGCAACCCCATTGAGCGGTGCCCGTAAATCATGGGAGACCGTCGCTGAAAAAGCATCAAGTTCCTGGTTGACTGCCATCAGGCTTTCGTTGGATGCCTGGAGTTCCTGTTGGGTTGTGATCAGCTGGTCATTCCGTTCAACGGCAGCTTCGTAAACTGAGAGGAGCAAATCGAGAATCTGCTTTTTTTCGGAGTTGATTTTATATTTCGCGCCCCGGAACATGATTTCCATGACCATCTCAGCAGAACCTTCACTTCTTAGGTCACGGTTGGCCAGTAGATAGTGAATTCTGGAAAGCAGGTATTGCTCTTCATAGGGTTTGGTGATGAAGTTGTCGGCCCCGGCCTGCAGCCCTTTGATAATATCCAACGGATCGCTGAGAGAGGTCAGGAGAATAACAGGGATTTCACGGAGGGTTGGATGTGTTTTGAGTTTGGAGCAGAATTCATACCCGTCCATTCCGGGCATCACGATATCACTGATAACTAGTAGGGGGACGTTTTCAAGAGCAGCAGCATAAGCATCGATTGCATTTGTGAAGAAGACATTATTGATGTTGTTGTTGTCAAAGAAATTCTTTAATTTTTTGGCCTGAACCATGGAGTCCTCCACGGCCATGATGTAGCCCTTTCCCAAAGAAATCTGATACGATGTTTGCATTTCTGGTTATTTTACGGGTTTAACAATCTCAATAATTTTATGTGCAATTTCCACAGGAGAAAGGATTTCCGCTGCGCCTCCCAGGCGGATCGCTTCGCCGGGCATACCATGTACCAGCGAGCTGGATTCATCCTGTGCAATCGTAAGGGCGCCGGCATCGCGTAGTGTTTTTAATTCAGCAGCACCATCTGTACCCATTCCTGAGAGAAGTATGCATACGGAATTTCCTCCATAAACTGCATTTACATTTTTAAACAGGTAGCTTACAGCGGGCCTCAGCCCTTTTTCCGGCGGATTTTTTGTGACAGTAATGATGTTTTCACGCTCTGTTCCCAGATGATGATCGCCGGGAGGAAGGTAAACATGGCCGGGCAACATGATCTCTCCGTTGATGGCAATATGAACCGGCATCGCGGACCTGGAGTTTAACCAATCGCAGTATCCTTCAGCGAAGTGGGCATCGATATGCTGAACGATCAAAACGGGAACAGGCAAACTGGCCGGTAACCCTTTCAGAATGGCCTCAATGGCCTGGGGCCCACCGGCAGATGCGCCAATGGCAATGATTTTTGGTGCGCTGGCGGTTCGGACGGTGGCCGGTGCAACTGGCGTGCGTGCCACCTCAGGCGAACGGTCGGTGCGCCTGGAAGTCCTGGATACGTTTACTGCCGACATCATTTTCAGGGTGTTCCGGTATGTCCGCGCTGTTTGATTAAATTCCGGATGCATCGGGCCGTGTGGTTTTGGCAGGATTGTTAATGCGCCTGCTTCAAGGATGTTGAATGACATTTTTACTTCATTCGCATCGTAGAAACTGCTGACAATAACGATGGGAACCGGTGAGTTGCGCATGATGCGCCGGGTAGCTTCAATTCCATCCATTTCCGGCATGTAAATATCCATACTGACAACGTCCGGGAGATGTTTAGTGACAAAATCAACAGCCTCTTTCCCATTGCCTGCAATCCCAATGACCTCAAATCTTGGATCATCAGCCAGGATGCCTTTCAGCAAATGCTGCCCGACCAGTGTGTCTTCTGCAATTAAAACCCGTATTTTCCTCTGTGCTGGCATGAAAATAATTTTCTTTCAGAATATTCCCCTGACCCTTTCTTTCCGCGAAGAAGGAATAAGTCCTCCTTTTTTGTGGTTGGATTCAGGGCATTGTCACAATAACCTGTGTATTGTCTCAATCAGGTTGCTTTGTTCAAAACTTCCTTTGATGATATATGCATTGGCTCCGGATTCCATGCCCCGCTGGCGGTCGTCGGCTGAATCCAGCGCTGTTACAAGTATCACCGGCGTTTCTTCCAGTGTTTTGTCACTCCTGATCCTGGCTGTTAAATCAAAGCCGTTCATCCTGGGCATCTCCACGTCGGAAACGACCAGGTCGAACGACTCATTTTTCAGAAATTGAAATGCTTCCATTCCATCCACAGCTGTTTTTACCTGGTATCCTGATGATTCGATAATGTTCCGGAGCAGCGACCGGAGGGTGATTGAGTCCTCAGCAACCAGGATACGCTTATGATTAGTATCCGGGTTTTCCTGTTCAATTCCAGATTCCCCCGGATTAATTGTGTAGGAAATATGTGTGGCAGATTCCATCAACTCCTGGATGTTCAGTATGGGAATCACGCGCCCGTCGCCAAGAACAGTTGCGCCGGCAATATTTCTGACGTGGATCAACTGGGGTCCTAAATTCTTCACCATACCTTCATGCTCACCAATTACTTCATCAACCATGAATGCGATCCGCTTTTGGGCAATGGTAAGAATAAGGACAGGTTTGAGCCCGCCATCCTCCTTTTTTATTTTCACCTGAGCAATCCCCAATACATCACCCAGCCTGACCAATGCAAAACTCTCATTATTCTGAGTAATGATATATTTTGATTCAACCGATTTGATTTGTTGTAAATTTACCCTGACTGCCCGCTCAACCGCTGTTGTCGGAATAATGAACAGCTGGTTGCTTACCTTTACCAGTATGCCACGGAAAGTGGAAAGGGTAACGGGGAGTGTGATGATAAAAGTTGTTCCCTTGTCTGGACTGGAAATCAGTTCAATGGAACCGCCCAGTTTCGATACTTTTTCAGCTACAATAGCCATCCCGAGCCCCCGTCCTGAGATGTCGGTGATGAATGGGCTGGTAGAGACTCCCGACCTGAATATCATTGAAAAAACCTCTGTGTCGGTCATTTTTGACGCTATGTCGCTGGTGATGACCCCCGTTTTTATGGCCGATTGAATGACCTTCTCTTTGTCAACACCAGCTCCGTCGTCGTGTATATGTAATTCTACTTCACGACCAGATACCTGTCTGACTGTGATATCGAGAATTCCGGCTGGTGATTTCCCGGCCTGTTTTCGGTTTTCCGGCCTTTCGATGCCATGATCGATGGAATTCCGGATCAGGTGTATCAATGGATCCTTGATCTCTTCCAGAATCCGTCTGTCAATTTCAATTTCTGATCCGCTGATCGAAAGATTCACCTCTTTATTATGAGATTTGCCAAGGTCTCGCACAATTTTAGGAACAATCCCCAGAAGGCTTGAAAAAGGGTAGAGGAGTGTGGTTTTAATATCCAGTAACAGGTCGTCGACCATTCGCGACATGGAACGATGAAAACGATCCATGTCTTTCACCAGCGGGACAAGTTCGGGGTTGTGAATCTTTTGAATCTCCCTTATGTAAAATCCAAGGGAGGCCTTTACCGAAATAAACTCCTCGGCCTCACGCAAGAGAATACCTAGTTTTGATGTTGAAATCCTGACGGTGTCGCCTGAAACAGGGCTGTCTGTAATTTCATTAACCTCTGCATTATTTGTTGCCTGATCAGATAAAGGAGGGGATGGTATTTGCTCCGGGACAGGTTCAGGTGTGGGGTTCTGAACCACATCAGACGAGCCGGAAGAGACCACTTCTTCAACTTCGGGAGGAGTCTCCTCCACCCGTTGCATGGCTTCAATTCGCTTCATCAGCTGCAATAAAATATTTGCACCGATTCTTTTCTCTTTCTGTTCAACCTCAAGGAGCATCACCCCGAGGATATCAACAGCTTTGTAAAGTATATCGAACATGGGGGTGGTAAAGGTTAACTTCCCCTGTTTTGCAAGATGAAAAACACCCTCGATTGTCTGGCACAATCGTTCGATGTCGGTCTGGTTGACAGCCCTTGCGGCGCCCTTCAGACTATGAACCTCCCTGAAAACTGTCTCGATCAGGGGTTTCATCATCTCTTCGGGAGGGTACTTCTCAAGCTTCAGCAAACCATTGATGATGACCTTATGATGTTCAGCACCTTCGATTTTAAAGTCGGATATCAACTCGAGAAGAAACGCTTCTTGTTTCCTGTCCATGGTCTTTTATCAGATGGTGAACTTCTCTACGATTTTTTTCAGATTCTGTCCCAGTTCATTGAGGTTATGCGCAGCAGTTTGGGTTTGTTTAATCCCGATCACATTTTGTTCACTGGCTTGCTTAATGTTGCCGAGTGCGGGAACGATCTGGTCCATGCCGGTCATCTGCTGCTGAATCGACGATGATATCTGTATTACCGACTGTGCAGCTTCATCTACACTGTTGGCAAGAGTCTCTATCATTTCACCGCTTTGCATTGCGAGGTTGCTGCCGTTCTCCACGGCTTTCGACCCTTGTTCTGTGGCCATGACCGCCTGGTTAACGGCTTTCTGAACTTCGTTCAAAATCGCCTTAACCTGGGTTGTGGCTTGTTTTGATTGTTCAGACAAGCTGCGTATTTCCTGGGCGACCACTGCAAATCCACGCCCCTGTTCACCTGCCTTCGCAGCTTCAATGGCTGCATTGACTGCCAAAAGATTCGACTGGTCGGCAATATCGTTCACTGTTGAGGTAATTTCTCCAATCGACCTGTTTTGTTCAGAAAGCTTCACAATGGTGTCGGCAATCAAAGACATCTGCTGGTCGATCCTTTTCATTCCTTCGATGGTCTGAAGTACTGAATCCTTTCCGTTTTCAGCGGCTTCAGACGCCCTTTGTGAACTTTGGAGCACCGATTGCGCCTTTTGGGTGGCCAGCATGGCTGTCTGCCGGATTTCTTCAACTGTTGTGGCAGTCTCAGAAACTGACGTAGCAGTTTCAGTGGCACCGGTGGAAACCTCGGTAACCGTTGTAAGGATCTCAGCAGCAGAGGTTCCCAAAACTGTCACACTGTTGTTGATCTCGGAGAAAATTTTACGGAGCATGGTAAACATCCAGGTGACAATAACGAGCGAGAGCAGTAGCACCCCAATTCCCATGGTGATCAGTGTTATTGTTTCAAAACCCGATGCTTTGTCAGCGATTTCACGGTTAATTTCACGGTGTTTATCCTGGGCAATTTGTAAATCATAAATGTGTTGCCTGGCAATGTCCCACTTTGGGTCCAGGGTTGCGAATAAGAATGCGACAGCCTCCTCATTTTTGCCCGATTTAATGAGAACCAATAGTTCGGTACGTAATTCGCCATATGCATTGAGCTCCCCAACCATATCATCAAATTTTGGAATATCTGCCTTGAATGGCCTGATTTTTAATCTCATATCAGCAATAAATTGCGCAACTGAATCTACTTTTTCCTGTACGGATTTCTCCAGTTTTCTTGCTTTGGCTTCATCCTTATTGAGAATTAGCTCCAGCATCAGGGCCCTCATCCGGTTCTCATCCGATCGTATCTGTATTAAATGCTGGGTGATTTCATATGAGTTTCCAATTTCAACTTCCGTTTGTCTCAGGCTGTTCATATTGATATAGGTCACAATCACGATCGCGAGAAGCCCTGTAATGATCAGACCAAAACCAAGAAAAAGTTTGGTACGGGTATTATAACGAGTTGCAGATTTCATGTTTTCTCTCCTTTTATTGATTATTTTTGGTTGACAATGATTGATTCACTGGACAGGATTGCAGAAATTTCAAGCAGAATCAGCCCTTCCGTTGTAACACCCTTAATATATTCAGCGCCAATGCCATGAATGGTAACAGGCGGGGGGCTCAGCCCTGACAGCGGTAATTCGTGTGTTCCGTTAATCGCATCGGCAACAATCCCAAATTCCATTTTACCGTGTTTTACGACAATTATTTTATTTAGTTCAGTGATTCCGGATTCCTTTAAATTCAAGAAGGATTTGAGGTTAACAATGGAGATGATTTTTCCCCTGGCATTCATAACCCCCATTACAAATTGTGGAGTTCCCGGGATCGTTGTGATCTCCTTCAGCGGCAGAACTTCAGTTACATAAGAACTGTCAATGCAGTACTTTTCAGGAATCAGCATGAATTCAACAACCCGGAGCGTCTCTTCTTTGGAAGTTGTTTCTTTCGGGATACCCGCGACTTTTATTGCGCGTTGCCGGAGGATCTGATCTTCGTTTTTCATCAGGTTGGTTTTACCCCAGACTGAAGTCTGAGTTTTTTTTGTTACCCCAGACTGAAGTCTGGGGTTTTGTGGCCCAGGACTGACGTTTGGGGGTAATGTACTAGATACGTTCAGTAAACTCAATCATTCTCCCGGCAGTAAGTCCGTCAGACCCGGGCACCATTTCATCTTTTTCAAATGTGGCAAGCAGTTCTCTCACGTTTCGGAAATGCTTTGATGCAAGATTTTTTTTATCCTGGCGATACAGGATGTTCCCTAATAAAAAATGGGATAAAACATGGTGAGGATCGAGGTAGAGTGCCTTTTTCAGGGTTTGTTGTGCCAATTCGTGCTCATTGCTTTCCACCAGGATGCTGGCAACAAGGTAATAAGCCGCTGCATCGATGCCATCCTGCTGAAGCAGCTTTTCTCCCCAGTGGTGTGCTTCCGGTAACTTTCCAAGGTTTGCGTAACATTTCACTATTAGGGTCAATGATCGGGTTACGAATGAGTTAATGGTTAGCAACTGCATGCATTTTTCAATGCATGTGGAATAGCGGCCGTTATCAAAAAGAAGCTGAACTGTTTCAAGTGTTAAATTTTCCTTCGCATGCACCTTCCCTGGTGATATGAAAAGTCCTCGCTTAATCGGTGAGGTATTGTATTGTTTCGTTAACCTGCCGGTAACCGTCTTTCCGGGATTCACCGAGCCTTGTAAATGGTCTTTGGCTATATAGGGTGCAGATATTTCCTTTTTCCCAGGTCTCTTTTGATAAAAAATTCCCTGTTCAAACGGGGTGCCGGTAAAATCGTGGAAAAAGTCATCGTTTAGTTCTACTGCACTGGTAATGAGCCATCCTGATTCAACCAGGGAAGCATTTAAGCGCCTGGTTGCCAACCTCAGCTGATCCGGGTTGAAATACATTAAAACATTACGGCAGAAGATAACATCCATATTCATGGTATTGGTTACTTCCGACGGATATTGCTCGTCGGCCAGGTTAAGCTGGCTAAACGTGACCATTTCCCTGATCCGGGGGGTGATCTCGAAGTTTTTACCTGAATTGTTAAAGTATTGTTTTTTAATCAATTGAGACGTTTCACGAAAAGACCACGGTGAATAGATACCGGCTTTTGCTTTTTCAAGAAAAATATTGTTTATATCTGTAGCGAGGATGGTGATGTTCCAATTCTCAACATCGGGGATCATCTCGCTCAGCAGGATAGCAAGGGTATAAGGCTCTTCGCCTGTACAGCACCCGGCGCTCCAGATTCGTAAATATTGATCTTTATACCGGCGCTTGCATATTAACCCGGGGATGATATGTTTCCTGAAGATATCCAGTCCTGCTTTCTCCCGAAAAAAGTAAGTTTCTCCGACAGTTAAAAAGGTAGCAAGGGTGTTCAATTCCGTAGTTCCCCAGGTGAAATCTGACAACCATTTGATGATACCTTCAGTGGAATCTTTAATGCCATATTCACGGGCCATCGCGAGGATTCCCCTTTCCAGGTCATCCAGTCTGTTTTCCGGATAGTCACAACCCAACCGCCTGGCCACGATGCCATTCGTTTCATGTAAAATATCAGCAGGTATGATATTATTCATGTTCAATGGTTTGATTTTCAATAATCTGATTAAGATAAATATTGTCTTCCTCCGAAAGGAATTTTTCAAGATCATAAATAATGATGATTCCGTCGTCACAACGAAGAAATCCTTCGGCATTCAACCCGGAACCGATATCGGCGGCAGCTGCCAGATCCTTCGTTGCCGGCACGATCACTCCTTTTGCTTCATCGGCAACAATGGCAATTTTTCGCAGGGCAGTGTCGGCAATTACAAAAACATCACTGCTGCGAATGGGTTGTTCAGGCAATTTTAATTTGTAACGCAGGTTGATAACCGGTATGATCTTTCCATGGTAGTCGATCAAACCGTATATCAGCGGAGGTGAATCAGGAACAGGCAACACAGCCATTGCCATCAGAACCTGGTCAACATTTGCCAGCGGGATCGCAATTTGCTTATTGTCAAGTTTAAAGCAGAAAATTTCAGTGTTGCCTGTGCTCATTTACAATGTGATTGGGTATATGACTGAGTGCTGTTTATTTTACATGTTATACAATGCCATACTGTAACAATTTATATGTTAAGAGCTCTTTTCGCAAAGGTTTTGTCAGATAGTCATCGCACCCGGCATCCTGTGCTTTTTTTTCATCTCCGCCAAGGGCATAAGCGGTAAGCGCAATGATGGGCAGTTGCGGGCGAAAGTTTTTGATCATTTTTGTTGCGGTGAATCCATCCATGACAGGCATTTTCATATCCATAAAAACCAAGACTATGGCATTGTTATTCCTGCATACTTCCACCGCCTGTTGTCCGTCGGAAACGACAATTACTTCAATTCCCATTTTCTCGAGGATAAGTTTTAACAAAATACAATTTGAAGTTTCGTCGTCTGCTACCAGCACAAGAGGCTTTCCGGTTGGGTTCGTTTTTATAGCCGGCGCCGTGCCGGTTTGTGGGTAAGTCACCTGAGCAGGCACGCTGAAAATGAAAGAGGATCCCTCATTAAGGGTTGATTCAACCCAAATCCGGCCCTCAAGTAAGTTCACCAGGCCTTTTGCAATGGAGAGGCCAAGGCCGCTTCCTTCATGGTCGCGGGTATTCGAAGCATCGCCCTGAATGAAATGCTCGAAAATTTGCTGCTGAACCCCGGCTGGTATCCCGATACCGGAATCCCTGACCGTGAACTCCAACGCGTTTTTCTTTATCGTGCATACAACCTGGATGGATCCTTCTTTGGTGAATTTAATTGCATTGCCAATGAGGTGGTTAAGCACTTTATTCAAAATTTCAGGATCTGAAGTGAACAATAGACCGTCAATTTCGGGATGTTTTTGTACTGAAAAGACTAATTTTTTCTGAACACACTGATGCTGGAATTTGTTCATTATCTCCCTGAGCATCTCGTCAAGAGAGATGCTTTTTAACCGGACCTCCTGGTTGCCTGTTACAATGAGTGCAGTATCCATGATATTGGCAATGGTATTGATCAGCCTGTCGCTGCTCTCATTTACCATCATCAGAAATTCATCTTTCTCTTCCGCGGATAAATCAGGATCGGACATCAGCAGGCCAAAACCCAAAATGCCATTCAGGGGGGTGCGGATTTCATGGGAGATGTTGCGCAAAAATGCAGTTTTGAGTTTATCGCTGGCTTCTGCTTTCTCTTTTGCAATAAGTAATTCCTCTTCAAAATGTTTCCGGTCGCTGATATCCCTGGAGATTCCGAATGTGCCAATAATCTTTCCTTCCTGGTCGCGCAACGGCATTTTTGTTGAAAAAGCCCAGGTGTCGGGCCGGTCTGCCCATGTTTCTTTCTCCTCTTTGAAAATTGGTTTTCCAGTAAGAATGATTTCCTGCTCATCCAGGTAAGCGCCAAGGGCATGTTCCTCGGTAAAGAAATCAAAATCTGTTTTTCCAATTGCTTCGGAAGAATCAGCAAGGCCAAACGATTCATTGTTTGACTTACTGATACGCAGGAATCTGCTGTTGAGGTCTTTGAAATAGAGATGGTCGGGGATGTTGACCATCAGAATTTCCATCAGGTTTTGTTCTTTACGCAGTTCGTCCTCAGCTTGTTTGCGTTCAGTTATGTCGAGAAAGCTGATCACAATTTCAACCAGTTCATTCTGACCGTCGAACACCGGTGAACCATTGACTGTGAGCCATACAACATCACTGGTCTCAGGCCGGCTAACGCCGAGCCTGAGGTCTTTAACCGGTTTTTTAGTAGTAAGGATCTGGTTTACAGGATATCGTTCAAGTGGCATGATTGAACCGTCTTCATGAAGAAAATGCCAGACCGGATTTATGCTTTCCAATCCCAGCATTTGCTGCTCACTCAGTCCAAGCAACTCTGCAGCTTTGGGGTTACTCATGATAATGGAAGTATCCGGTGCATGAACCACAACCCCGGCATCCAGGTTCATGAGCAGTCCACGATATCGCTCCTCGCTTTCCCTTAGTGCCTGGTCAGCAACAATGCGGGCTTTAAGCAATTCTGTTTCATGAAGTACCCTCTTGATCGATGGAATCAGCCGTTCCAGCTTGGATTTCATCACATAATCCGTGGCTCCGTTTAACAGTGATTCAATGGCAGAATCTTCTCCCATTTTACCAGTGACGAAAATAAAGGGGATGTTTGGAAAATGTTTTTTAGCAAAAAGCAATGCATCGGATCCTGAATAACCCGGGATTTCAAAATCTGAAAGGATAAGGTCAATGTTTTTCTCTTCCAGCGCCTGAATAAAACCCGGTTCATCATCAACAAAATAATAATCAAAGGAATCCGACCATTTGCTGATAATGGATTTTATCAGTAAGGAATCGGCCGCCTGGTCTTCAAGGTGTAAAATGCTAATCTTGTTTTCCATTTGTCAGTCAGGTAAACTAAAGTAAAACGTTGCTCCCATACCGGCTTCACTTTCTGCACGGCATGTTCCTCCATGGCGACGGACAATGCGGTTGACATTTGCTAACCCAATCCCAATCCCCTCAAAATCACTTGTTTTATGCATCCTTTGGAAAACGCCAAAGAGCTTGGTTGCATATTTCTTGTTAAAGCCTGCACCGTTGTCTTTAATGAAAAAAGTTATTTCACCCACGGTTGCCATGCTGCCAATATCAATTACTGCTTCGGGCTTCTTACTGGTGTATTTTATCGCATTCGATATCAGGTTGGTCCAAACCTGACGCATCAGCCTTTCGTCACCTTTTGAATCAGGAAGTTGCTCAACCCGGAAAGTAATTTTTCTGTTTTGAAATTCCGGTTCAAAGAATTTAATGACTTCCTTCACGATGACTGATGAGTCAATATTTGTTTTATGAAGTTCAGCAGAATTGAGTCTTGAGAAGGAAAGTAATGCATCGATCAGTTGCCCCATTCCTTTGGCAGCATCTGAGATGGTCTTCAGGTATCCAAGTTCTTCGTCGGTGAAATTGCTGGATTTTTTTTCCATGAAAAGGTCAATAAACCCGTTTATGTGCCGCAAAGGCGCTTTCAAATCATGAGACACAGAGTAGGAGAATGTTTCTAATTCGTGATTTGCGGCCTCGAGTTCAGCGGTTCGCAGTTTTACCCGATGGTCCAGCTCCTCATTCAGTTTAATAATCTGATTTTCAGTTTCTTTGCGTGCAGTAATATTTTCCGAAACACCAATCAGTGCAATGGGAATGTTATTTTCATCCCGAACCACAGAGGAAGATACGAACACAGGGAATTCAGTACCATCTTTTCGCTGGTTCATCAGTTCCCCATGCCAGTTGCCGTTAAGTGTTGCAGGAAGAATTTCTTTAACAAGATCAGGTGAGTTATTTGGTGAACGTACCAAACTGATTGATTTTCCAAGTAGTTCATGCTCTTTATATTGATACGTCTTCAAAAAAGCACTGTTGACAAAGATGATCTGATCGTCCATGTCGGTAATGCTTACACATTCGCTTATACTGCGTATCGCATGAGCCAGCATGGTAATAGTTTCCTGCGTTTGAGTATACCTGGTTATGTCGCGGATCGTTCCTATCATTTTTACCGGCTGACCTGTTTCATCATAAACCAATTCGCCTAACCCATGAACCCACCTGACTTCCTTACTTTTATTCTGAACAATTTTATATTCCTTGTCAAAATTGCTTTTATTACCGAGAACTTCTTTAATGAAATAGTCGTTCATAAGCTGTTGCCATTCAGGATGAATGATGGATAGCCATCCCTCCACAGATTTATCATAGTCAGGATCAATTCCGAAAATTTTGTCCAGGATTTCGGAACTTGCCCAGTTACCGGTTTTAATCTCTAAAACATAGGTGCCCAACTGAGCAATTTTTTGAGTTTCCTTTAAAAACAATTCACTTCTTCTAAGGTCATCATGCAGTGCAACAAATTGTTCTTCTGCTGTTATCTTTTGTGTAATTTGGTTTTTCAGCAACAGGTTGTTATAGGCTTTTTCCGATAGTTCGTTGGCAAACGTGTAAAGCATGTCTGAAACTCTTCTGAATTGTTTGGCAGACATCACAGGAACCTCGTTCAATGCTTCGACAAAATCTTTTCTGTCTGCTCCGATTTCTTCAGCATACTGTATCATTCTGGCTTCATCCAGTTCTTCATTCCGAATCTGCCCGATCAACCAGTTTGCAATATGAACACCATCAACGGTTATGCCGGCGCCGGCATCCCACAGGCCCGAGCTGAGACAGGGCTGAACGACTGCACCGGAAGAGCTGAGGCGCCCGAGTATTGCGTCAGACTGATAGCAGTTTAACAGGCCTTTTTCTGTTTTCCGGATAATGTCACTGCATAACCGGCAAAAGTTGCTGGGCCGGGTGATGGGTGTGCCGTCAGGATGGGTGATAATTGAAGCAACACCTGTTGCGTCGGAGAACAGATCCTGCAGACGCTGGATTTCATCAAGGTTGAAAAGGTCGGTAAATCGGATACCTGCGGAGTCGTTTGCATTTGAAACAGTATGTTCGGGCAGGGTAGCCATTTGAATGCGATTTTAACTGAAATATCTGTATCTCGAGGCGTATTAGTTCAGGGTAAAAGACCGATTTGCACTTGTGAGGCAAGACTGTTAACTCATAACCCTGATAGCAAAGATAATAGGAAATAGTTATAATCAGCATGATATTGAAAATC
>CAIYJU010000205.1 GCA_903926565.1 uncultured Bacteroidales bacterium | reverse complement strand
TGATACTGCTAACGACATTTTGCAGGACATTTTTATTAAAATTCATCTCAAACTAAATACACTTACCGACCAGGACAAGTTAACAAGTTGGATTTATCAAATTGCCCGCAATAGCGTATTTGACTATTTCAAAAAACAGAAACCGAAATCAGAACTTGGTGACTTTTCTGACTTCATTGAAACACAAACGTTCAATTCCGAGTTATGTAACTGCTTACAACCTCTCATTAACCAACTACCCGACAACTATAAAGACGCAATTCTACAAATCGAATTAGGACAACTTTCTCAAAAAGAATATGCAGAGAAATTAGGCATTTCTTATTCAGGCACTAAATCACGCATACAACGGGCAAGACAACAACTCCATTCTCTTTTCAATGAATGTTGTAAAATCAATACTGACAAATATGGCAACATAATAGAGTATAAGAACTGTAATAAAGGTTACGGTTGTTAATAAAATCTTTGCGTCTTTTTCAAATCTGCTTCGTCTTTAGGTTGTAATCAAATTTCATAACACAAATCATTAAAAAATCATTATGGACAATCGAATCAAAGCATTAATTGCTGTTGGAGCATCCGTTACAGCAAACTGTCAGCCGTGCTTGCAATATCACATTCGCAAAGCGCAGGAAAACGGAGCCAATGAACAAGAAATTGCAGCGGCAATTGAAACTGGACAAAGTGTAAGGAAAGGCGCAGCATCCAAGATGGATAAGTTTGCCTTAAGTTTAAGCCAAACTGCTCCTTTAACCGATACCGCTTCAGACAAAGGATGCGGATGCGATTCATAAGGTGTCGGCAGACAATAAATCTTTTTCAGCAGTCAGACACGATACAACAAAGACAGAAGGACAGCAAATAATGCAAAGAGTATCTTAAACATTTAAATCAATTTTTACACGATTTATATAAGGAGAAAATTTATGTATTCAACAGGTTTTTGTTTTGGAGGATGGTGGGTAATTCCCATAATCATGATTATTTTTTGTGCAGCTATATGTTTCTTTTTCAGACGTAGGAATTCCGGGATATGTTGCTCGGACTATCCTGACAGACAGGAAGGTCGAAAGAATTCTGAATCGCCGTTGGAGGTACTTAAAAAGCGTTATGCCAAGGGAGAAATTACATCAGAGGAATACGAAAAAATAAAAAGAGATATTCAGGGTTAGCAGAAAAAAAACAATCAACCCGCCCATCCCGCTCCACCGCACGGTGAAAGGTCATCACTTCGATTTGAAAAATTGATTATATATGCTTGACAATGAATAAAAAAAGGTCTTCTGATGCGTGTTGGGCCGATAGGATATCCTTTATCACGCAGGTAATAGACCATTGAACATACACCTTTGGTTGGATGATAACGCAAATGTTCAACCATCAGATGCATCATCTTGATGTTCTCAGGCCGCTCATGAATGGGATAGTCATACAACAGATTCCGATACTGCGATTGCTGGCCACCCGTTAGGACTAATTAAAGTAAAAAATGCTTGCTACACGCACAATACTAAAATCGGCAGAATGCTACGCATATGGGGAGCAACCGTGAAAAACCGGTTGACCCTTTCGTATGAACTGAGCAAGATTGAGAGCATCAATTTCTGTATCAATATTGTATCAGGAATAGTGCAATAGTACGCATTATTTACCTTTATTTAATGAAAGAGATACTAACAAAAGAAACTTTGAAACCCTTGTAAATACTGTAACTACGCTGAATATCAGGCATAAAAAAAGGAGGCCGTTAAGCCTCCTTGGTGATCAGCCTGGGATTCGAACCCAGGACCCCCGCCTTAAAAGGGCGATGCTCTACCGGCTGAGCTAGCTAATCAGCCTCTGAATTTGAGGGTGCAAAAGTAAGAATTATTATTAAAAACTAAAAATTTTAATGGAAAAAAGAAAAAATAGTTCAATCAGACTTTTAGTAATCTGATATATCGCCTTTTCCTGCTCTGACAATAACCATTTCGTCGCTGGTACAATCAATCACCGTTGAAGGAATGTTCCCGCAATGCCCTGAATCAATCACAATATCGACCAGTTTGTGAAATCTTTCGTAAATTAATTCCGGATCAGTTTGATAATCAATAATTTCATCATCAGAATGAATGGAAGTAGTCATAATAGGATTCCCAAGGAGATCGACAATTTGAATCGGAACTTTATGGTCAGGAATACGAATACCTACTGTTTTTTTCTTACTCTGAAAAAAGTGCGGAACGGTGTTGGTGGCATTCAGGATAAATGTAAAGGGGCCCGGCAATGCACGGCGCATTACCTTGAATGTGTGGTTCGGGATCGGTTTGGAGTAGCCTGAAAGCTGGCTCAGATCGCTGCATACAAAAGAAAAATTTGCTTTTTCACGCTTGATGCCTTTAATCTGGGCAACGCGGTCAACTGCTTTGATCTGGGTAATGTCGCAACCCATGCCATAAACAGTGTCCGAAGGATAGATGATCACACCACCCGAGCGAAGACAATCAACGACGATTTTTAGTTGCCGTTCACTGGGGTTGTCGGGATGGATCTTTAGAAGCATGGAACGATTTGTGAAGTCTTTTAATCTTGAATATTGATCAACGAAACCGGAACTTCAAACTTCAAAATTCGTTGTTCGATATTCGAAATTCAAAAAAAAATGGGTAAGCCCCTTATATCGCACCGCTCGACCATCATACCCTTGCTTTCTTCCGAACCTGGGGGAGTTAGTTGGGAGCTGGTCGTATAAGACTTACCCGCTGCAAAAATAGGCAAAATATGGTTCAGCTGCAAATATTTTTTCCAGTCGGTCTAAGTTTATTACATTTGCATGTTTTATAAATATTCGACCTATGAAAACAAGCATTGCAATCATCCTGAAAAACGGCTGGATCTATGGTTTAATCATGGCAGCGATTTCAATTGTATTCTCGTTACTCCTGTACATCTTTGATGTAAATCTATTCTCTATTGCATTTTCAATTTTCTCGGCGCTTGTCTTTTTACTGGGAATTCCCATCACGCTGGCTATACTGGGGTGCAATAGCCTGAGGTCAAAATATGCGGAGGAACGAACCATCACCTACCTGGATGCGGTCTTTACCTGTCTGTTGATATTTGTGATAGGTTTCATCCTCTCCAACCTGTATAACTACATCTTTAACACCTATCTTGATCCTTCATACATGAAGCAACAGATGGCGAAACTTGTTGAGATGTTAGAGAAATTTGATCTTCCCCAGGAGAAGATTGATGAGGCCATTGCCAAATCCGAGAAAAATTTCAACCTGGGTACCATGCTCATGAATTCAGCCGGTATAGCAGTGGTCCTTTCACTGATCCTGGCAATTTTTGTTAAAAAGAAGGATAAATTCGAAGATAAGATCCTGTAATTGATGAATGTTTCTGTAGTTATCCCGCTGTTGAACGAAGAAGAATCCCTGCCCGAACTGGCTGCATGGATCGATCGTGTGATGCTGGCCAATCACTACTCCTACGAGATAATTTTTGTGGATGATGGGAGTAAAGACAATTCCTGGCAAATAATTCAGGACCTTAAAGCTATCAATCCATCAGTGAAAGGTATCAAATTTCGCAGAAACTACGGGAAAGCTGCAGCATTAAATGTCGGATTCATTGAGGCTAAAGGCGATGTGGTTTTTACAATGGATGCCGACCTTCAGGATAGCCCGGATGAACTGCCTGAGATGTATAAAATGATCATGGAACAGGGATACGATCTCGTTTCGGGATGGAAGAAAAAAAGATATGATCCGATTTCCAAAACCATCCCGACCAAATTCTATAACTGGTCGGCCCGCCGGATGTCAGGAGTCAAACTGCATGATTTTAATTGCGGGCTCAAAGCCTATCGCAATACTGTCATAAAAAGCATCGAATTGTATGGAGATATGCACAGGTATATCCCCTTTCTAGCCAAATGGGCCGGATTTTCAAAGATAGGGGAGAAGGTTGTTCTCCATCAGAAAAGGAAATTCGGAAAAACAAAATATGGACTCGACCGCTTTTATAAAGGTTATCTTGACCTGGTGACCATCACCTTTACTTCACGGTTCGGAAAAAGGCCCATGCATTTTTTCGGACTATGGGGAAGCCTGATATTCATGGCAGGGATGGGCATCGCCGGTTACCTGGCTTATGAGAAGTTTTTCAGGCTGGCTTTTAAAATGACCGAACGTCCGCTCTTTTACTTTGGATTGCTCGCCATGATCATTGGCACCCAGTTGTTTGTGGCGGGATTCCTTGGCGAACTTGTTTCCAGAAGCTCTTCCGACCGGAACAGCTACCTGATCGAAGAGAAACTCGGACTGGAATGAATGCGCCTGAGAAAATCGTGTTGATCGGGTCTGCCCACCCGCTCCGTGGCGGACTGGCAACTTTCAATGAACGATTGATCCGCGAATACCGCACCAATGGGGCTAATGCCTTTATCTATACGTTTAGTTTACAGTATCCATCCATACTATTTCCGGGAAAAACACAAATCTCATCTGAACCGGCGCCGGAAAACCTGCCGATCCATGTCAAAGTCAACAGCATCAATCCATTCAACTGGATTAAAGTTGGACTGGATCTGAGAAAACAGAAACCCGACCTGGTCATTGTTAAATTCTGGATGCCTTTCATGGCGCCATGTTTTGGGACAATCTGCAGGATCATCAGAGGCAATAAACATTCGAAAGTGATCACCATTATCGACAACATCATTCCGCATGAACACAGGCCCGGTGACCGGTTGCTTTCAGATTACTGGATCGGAAGTGTTGATGGCTGTGTTGCCATGTCAAAATCGGTGATGGACGACCTGGAGAAAATTGACAACAGAAAACCCAAAAGATATTGTCCCCATCCGTTGTATGACAACTTTGGTGACCCGATTCCAAAGCCGGAAGCCCTTTCCCGGTTAAACCTTGACCAGGATTTCAGGTATGTCCTTTTTTTTGGATTTATCCGCGATTACAAAGGATTGGATCTGCTGCTCGAAGCTTTTGCAGATGACCGGTTAAAACAAAGAAAAATCAAACTTCTTGTTGCTGGTGAGTTTTATTGCGACCCAAAACCATATCAGGATATTATTAACAAACATCATCTGGAAGACCAGGTGATCATGAGCAATGATTTTATTCCCGACAGCAAAGTCCTGAACTATTTCTGTGCGGCCGACCTTGTTGTTCAACCCTATAAGAGCGCTACACAAAGTGGTGTCACCCAGATTGCATATCATTTCAACAAACCCATGATTATCACTGATGTTGGAGGACTCGCGGAGTTTGTTCCCCACGAAAAAGCGGGCTATGTTGTGAATCCCGAACCAACTGAAATTGCCTCTGCCATCATTCGGTTTTATGATGAAAACCGGGAAGCCGAATTCGCTGCCAATGCATCTGTTGAAAAGCAAAAGTATTCCTGGGGAAATATGGTGGATACTATTGACAACCTGCTGAAATAATCCTATATTTACCATTATTTCCTTCAAAGTTCTGCTATGAGATATCTCCTGATTACCGTTACGTGTTTTTGGTTGTTTTTATCCTCAATCTGGGGGCAGACAACGGTTATTTTGCAACCCGGATCAACAGAAGGGAAAGACACTTATTTAAACAGTGCATACCCCAGTGAACCATTGGGAGCAGGTGAAGGATTGGTTGCATGTGCATGGACATTTAACGGCATTTTTGGAATTGGCAGGTCGCTGATAAGGTTTGATTTGTCACAAATCCCATCAGGTGCTGAAATCCTTAACGCCCGGTTAACACTTTTTTTTGATCCTGGCATTGCATTTGGATCACAATCCGGTGAAAATGCCTCTTATCTTGAGAGAATCACTGAAGATTGGGACGAGATGACCGTAACATGGGACTCTCAACCGATGTCGACCGGGACAGGGGCAATCTTTGTTCAAAAGACACAGAGCACTGCCCAGAATTTGGCCAATATCGATATCACCGGGCTGGTGTCAGACTGGGTACTTCACCCTGAAACCAATTTCGGCATGTTGCACCGGATGGTATCAGAAGTTACCTATTGTTGCCTTGTTTTGGCATCCAGCGATAACAATACTGCCAGCCTGCACCCGAAATTGGTTGTTACATACAGGAATTGTGAACCTCCCGTTGCTGGCTTCGCATGTTCATTGCAAATCCCAAAAGTGAACTTTTCTGATACATCAAATTCAGCATCTTCATGGTTTTGGGATTTCGGCGATGGGTATTTTTCAAGCCTGAAAAATCCTCAGCATGTTTATGCTTCACAAGGGGTTTATAATGTTTGCCTTATCATCAGCGATACGTGCGGCGCAGATACAATCTGTAAAGAGGTATCTGTATGTGATGCCCCTGCACCTCATTTTTATTATACTGCTGATGGGCAGAATGTTTCCTTCCGGGATTCGTCAACCTTGCCCCAGGCATGGTTCTGGGATTTTGGTGATGGATTCTATTCGGATTTAAAAAATCCGGTGCATTTTTTCAACGAACCCGGAACCTATTATGTTTGTGAAAAGGTGACCAATGCATGCAATGAGGAGGTGTTTTGTGATTCTGTGACAATCATCTCCAGCGCAGTCAATGAACATCTGCTTTATTCAGGGTTGAAAATCTATCCCAATCCGGCGCAGGATATATTGTATCTGGACTTTGATCTTCATGCTCCGGCGGCCGCATCGGTTGAAATATTTACGATGCAGGGCGTCTCCCTTCAGAATTGGACCATGTCGTTAATCCCCGGCGACCTTCCGTGGAAATTAAACATCGCAGGGCTGGAGAAAGGACTCTATCTGCTGCAGACAAAAATTGATGGGGCAATTCTGTTGAACAAACTGATAATCCTGTAAATTTGCAGTCAATATGACTGTTGTGTTACACATTACATTCTTTGCATGATCATTCGAAGTAAAGCACCTTTACGCCTTGGGCTTGCCGGAGGTGGAACGGATGTTGCCCCGTTTTCGGAACTCTATGGCGGTGCGATCCTCAATGCCACAATCAGCATGTACGCACATGCCACCATACAGCCAAGGAGTGACGGGAAGATTGTCCTGAATTCAATGGATAAAAAGGAGTACTATACGTTGGATTCAGTTGAAAAACTTGCAATTGACGGGAACCTTGACCTTCACAAAGGGATATACAACAGGATCGTTCGTGATTTTGCACACAAACCACTCTCTTTTGAACTGTCAACGTATGTAGATGCGCCTCCGGGATCGGGGCTTGGCACCTCATCCACACTGGTTGTTGCCATAGTCGGTGCTTTCGCCGAATGGCTCAATCTTCCGATGGGGGAGTATGACCTGGCACACCTGGCTTATGAAATCGAACGAAATGATCTCAGAATGGCCGGCGGAAAACAGGATCAGTACGCTGCCACGTTCGGAGGTGTCAACTTTATGGAGTTTTTCAAAGAGGACAAGGTAATTGTGAACCCGTTAAGGATCCGTGAAAAGTACCTTGATGAGCTTGCTCATAATCTGATCCTTTATCATACAGAAACAAGCAGGTTATCTTCAAGAATCATTGAGCAGCAAACCCGGAATGTGCTTGCCAAAAATGTGAAGTCAATGGAAGCCATGTACAAGCTTAAAGATCAGGCAGTCATGATGAAAGAGGCAATCCTGATGGGGGAACTTGATAAAATTGGAGAGATCCTGGATTTTGGCTGGCAGTTCAAAAAGAACCTTGCCGAAGGGGTCAGCAATGAATTTATCGACGAGATATATACCACGGCCATGAAAAACGGAGCAACCGGAGGTAAAATTTCCGGGGCAGGTGGTGGTGGCTTCATCTTCTTCTATTGTCCCGGAAATAATCGCTCCAAAGTTATTGAATCGTTGAAACGCTTTGGCGGTCAGACCAAAAGATATGAGTTCACATCGAAAGGCCTTTCCACGTGGACGATTTGATTTCGCAGAGACAAGGCACGCCTTGTCTCCTTTTTATTGATTTAATAAATTTTACAATTCAACAGTTACACATTATATGAGAATCATCGAAGCAATCAAAGAATCGATAGAGGTCAAACAGACCCTCCTGACTAATTCATTTCTCATCAGCGAAATCCGCAAAGTTGCAGTGGTCTGCACCAACGCGTTTTCCCGGGGAAATAAGGTGCTTTTTTGTGGCAATGGCGGCAGTGCAGCCGATGCCCAGCACCTTGCAGCTGAGTTTTCGGGCCGGTATTACTACGACCGCCCTCCTTTACCTGCCGAAGCACTCCATGTAAACAGCTCCTTTTTAACAGCAGTTGCCAATGATTATTCTTACGATGAAGTTTATGCGCGAATGCTCAGGGGAATTGGTAAAGAGGGAGATGTCCTGATCGGACTTTCCACTTCCGGTAATTCTAAAAATATCATTCGTGTATTTGAAACAGCCCGGGAAATGGGGATAACAACAGTCGGACTTACGGGAGAGACGGGTGGAGAACTGGCTGGTTTATGCGATTTTCTGATCAATATTCCATCAGTGGATACACCAAGGATCCAGGAATCTCACATCATGGTAGGGCACATCATTTGTGAACTTGTGGAGTCAACCCTGTTTCCCAAAGAGGGCTGACCGTGGAGGCAGTCGTTCTTGCCGGAGGGTTCGGTACGCGTTTGCAAAAGGTCGTCAGTGATGTGCCTAAATCTATGGCGCTCATCAATAACAGACCATTTCTCGAATATCTTTTTGATTACCTTATTATACAGGGGGTAGAGAAAGTCGTATTGGCTGTTGGTTATAAACATGATATCATTTCCAGCCATTTTAATGACCGGTATAAATCACTCGCTATCCTTTATTCCATAGAAAATGAGCCGCTCGGTACCGGTGGAGGTATCCGGCTAGCCCTCTGGAAAATCGACGGCCCCAGGGCGTTGGTAATGAATGGAGATAGTGTTTTCAGACTGGATTATCAGGCCCTGATGGAGTTTCACCTGAAGAAGAAAGCTGTTGCCACGCTTGCCTTACGGAAATTGGACGATACCGGTCGTTATGGGTGTGTTTCGGTAAACCGCACCCGCAGAATAACCGGGTTTGTTGAAAAGGGTTTGTCAACAGGGCCCGGTTACATCAATGGTGGCGTTTACATCATTGAGAAAAATTTTCTGATGGAACCCGAATTCAGGGGACGGTTCTCCATGGAAAAAGATTGCTTTGAAAACTATTATCACAATTCCAGGTTGTTTGGATTTCCGGCAGATAGCTATTTTCTTGATATCGGTGTCCCTGATGATTACATAAAAGCACAGAATGAATTTGCAGCATTTAAAGATTGATCATACCTGGACATTGTTTCTCGACCGGGATGGGGTAATTAATAGCCGTATCGTGGATGATTATGTGAAAACATGGGATCAGTTTGTGTTTCTCCCGGGGGTACTCGATGCAATGAAGGAGTTTCACAGGGTTTTCGGAAGGATCATCGTTGTCAGCAACCAGCAGGGAGTGGGCAAGGGGTTGATGAGCGACAAAGAGGTTCAGTCCGTTCACAAGAGGATGATGGAGGAGATCAGCAATGCCGGTGGAAAAACAGATGCAGTTTTTTATGCACCGAATCTTCAATCGGAGCGGTCAGTTATGAGAAAACCAAATATTGGGATGGCTTTGAAAGCTCGCAAACAATTTCCTGAAATCTGTTTCAAACGTTCTATCATGGCCGGTGACTCACTCTCTGATATGATCTTTGGCAAGCGTGCCGGGATGAAAACGGTGCTGATTTCCACCAGCCCGGCGCTTTCTCAAAAATATCCGGGGCAGATAGATTTGCTATTTCCCGATCTCATTTGCCTTGCACATGCATTATGATATTTCGTACAGACGCGGCATGCCGCGTCTCT
>CAIYJU010000204.1 GCA_903926565.1 uncultured Bacteroidales bacterium | reverse complement strand
GCACATACAGCAGCAGGGGTCGCAGTCACAACAACAGCCAGACCCAGTGATGCCAGGACAGTGATGTTGGCATTGCGCTGGTGTGCAGGTGTTCCGTTTGGCCCCTTTGCAAAGAACTGTGCCTGGTAGTTTGACAGCGGAACATTTCCGGTCACTTTAATCCGAACTATTTTGGACCCGGGGAACGTGGTGATTGTGTTTCCCTGCGGATAGGTAAAGGTGATGCTGCCGGTTGCCGGAGCCGGTGTTATCTGGCCCGTTAGTATGACCGTATCTGTATATAGTTTAACCCCGGGGATGCTGACAATGAAATCGACGCTGTCGTTCGGAATATAAAGGTTGGCGGTGGTGTTATTAATCGCCATGGCAAAATCCGGGAAATACGAGGTTACGCTCATAAAAGAACCCTGGCGGAAATCCGTCCAGCCAGCCATGCCGCCTTTTTTATTGGAGATGATACCATTGTAGTCTCCCTGGTATCGTGGTGTTCCTCCTCCGCCGCAAGTGCTGCAATTGATTTTCATCTTCTGGTTTGAAAGTGCCTGGTTCTGAGCCCAGGTAACTCCTCCATCGTCAGAATAGGAAGCATAGATGAGGGCGCTGTCGCTGGTCGGGCAATTGCGCGTATCCATCCATTGGGCGTAAAGCCGGCCGGTCTGCTTGTCGCACCATATTGCCGGATGCCACTGGTGATGGGCTTGCGGACTGGTATCATCATTCACCAGGACGGCAGAGGACCATGTCGTTCCTCCGTCATCGGAGTAACGGCTCCAGATATCAGGTTTATTCCCGTCTCCCGGAGGGTCATTGGAGGCATACACACAGTAAAACCGCCCGCGGTGGGCGCCAAAGCTGTTGTCTGCCGCAATCATCGGGTATGGACGTGTACGCATGTTCTGGACCGAATTCCTGCCTCCAACATTCGATCCGACATAATTGGCAAATGACTGGGCAGACATCTGGGTGAAGGTGAGTCCTCCGTCGAGGGAACGGTAGAAAGTATACGTAGCACTGAAAGAGCCTCCGCTGTTTGTAACCACATACACCGCTTTTCCCTGCACAGTGCCGTTTGCACCCACGCAAACCATCATCCCCGGAAGGGATTGTGTGGATGGCGTAAAGGTTGTCGTAAATGTGGTTCCATGGTCGGTGCTCCGGGCGAAATTACCTCCGGAGTTGGCGGTCATGCAAACATAAACGTTGTTTGCATTCGGGCCATTTGTTTGATCACATGCCATCCAGTTCTTATCAACACCGGCCACTGCAGTTACAGGGGCCCCCCAGGTGGCGCCGTTGTCGGTGGACTTGATCACCTTTACGCCGGTGATGTTTCCGTACATATTCTGGTAATAAAGGTTTCCAAGGCTGTCGTAGGACACAACAGGATCTCCCTGCACAGATGTACCAAAGGAAGGAGTTCCGGTTCCCCAGTCGATGCCATTTTGCGTATTATGAGATGTATTGGTATTATAAGCCGTAAAGAACCATGCCGGAACCAGCGGGTTCTCCGCCATATTGCTCTCACCGAAATCAACACCGAGATTAAAATTATCGAAATTGTTTACCGTAATGACAGAGGAAAGAGGCAAGTCGGTATTGTTCGGCGCCAATTCACGAAGATACGCGGGAAGCTGGTCGCGGTTTGGATTATCGATAAGCTGCGCAAGAGTCGGCAAAGGCAAGGACAGGAGTGTTGTCAATAGTAAGCAGGACAAGTAAAACCGGAAGGAGGTCAATCTGTTCATAAGGCTTTTTTAAATTTGAGGAAGGTAAATTTGAGCAGTAAAATTATGAATTAAAACGACCTGATAAAGAAGAAGGCCGTTACAGAAGGTATTTTTATCTTCGCAACGGCCCTCCTCAAAAGACACTGCTATTTATTTGTAGACAACCTCCCTCAGCAGTTTGCCCCCATAAATGGTTCTCATACTTACCCTGCTTTCGTTCAGTTTCTTCATTGCATCTTCGCCACCGATGATCTTTTTGCTTATTGCATCCCATTTCTCATCCGCTCCTTCCATGGCAGAGAGACTTTTGTACTCGGTCATCAGCATGATGTCCCAGTCTTCGGGATTGGCAGAGGCACCCTCAAGAATTTTGTAGGAGACGATCAAGCCCTGTTTGACGGCTTCATCGTGTGTTGCCTTCCAGTTGTTCTTGAGATTCTTCAGATAATCTATGGTCATATTTGCACCTGTTTTGATGAACCCAACCTGCCAGACTGAACCATTTTTACAGGTTTTCTCCTGGGCAGAGAGTGATAAACTGACAGATAAGGCGACGACCATGAATAACACAGTTGATATCTTTTTCATATTTAGGGTTTTAGTTATTTATTAAGTGCCACGGAGATTGTTGTCAATATTGGACTTTTATAAATAAGAATGATGTTGCAAACCAATCAAAAAGCAACAAATTTTTTAGAAACACGGTTTAACGAAAAACATTTTCCCTCAGTGGTTCTTCGTGTCTTCTCTGTGAACCTCTGTGTAATTAATTGTTTATTAGTGCCTTATTGAATGCAGTGTTGATTTCAAGCAATTGAATCCAGATTGGCTCAATCAATAAAAGTAAAAGGAGAGTAAAAGGAGAGTAAAAGGAAAGTAAAAGGAGAGTAAAAGCAACGTATAATCTTCGTCCAACCGACCATAGTGGTGCTCCCGACATGCTCGGGAGATGCACACGGGATTAATCCGTGCCAACAGATTTATTGTGAGGCATTTGCAATTATCATGAAGCACGAGTTTCAACGGGAATTTACGAGGTGTTTTTTTTGGTATCTTTGCAATAGACAAAACAACCATTATGAAAAATTACAAAAACGTCCTGATCGCACTGTTTACAATCATTTTAACGAACATTGCCATGCTGGTCTCAGGCCAGTCCGGTGAGCCATGGACCTCAAAGGATCTCATTGAACCGGCAACACTGGCGAGTGTTCTTTCCAATGCTAAAGCGCAGAAACCTGTGATTTATAATATTGGCCCGGTGGCCGACATCAAAGGGGCCATCAATATCGGAGGCACTTCAAGTAAAGCCAATCTAGACAAATTAAAGAAAGCACTTGTGAGCGTTCCCAAAGATAAAATGGTGGTAATTTATTGTGGGTGTTGTCCGTTTCGTAACTGTCCAAACATCAGGCCTGCTTTCACTCTTTTAAAAGAACTGGGCTATAAATCGCCCAAACTGCTGAATCTGAAGCAAAACCTGAAAGTTGACTGGACCGACTACGGGTATCCGATGGATTAGCCGGCGGTGTTTCCGGTAAAACCAGGCATTTACCTGATCAGATTTTCCTATCCCCCTCAGTAACAGTATTTAACTGCGTACCACACCCCCACAAACTCTTCGATCGTAAGATTCCCGTCAATTGTGAACATGATATCCGACGTGTAGGATGACGTTCCGATGTAAACCCTGTTATCATCAATTGTTGCAAGAATGTCGCTGGTATAGGAGGAAGTTCCCTTGTATACCTTGCTGTCTCTGACGGTAAATGCGATGTCGGAGGTGTAAGAAGATGTGCCTTTGTACACCTTACCATCCGAAATAGTATAGATCACATCGCTGGTGTATCCGGAATTCCCTTTGTAAACCTTGTTTTCTTTGATATGGCAAAGGATGTCGGAGGTGTAGGAAGACATTTTTTTATATACTTTCCCATCCTTAACTGTGCAGATCACATCTGAAGTGTAGGTCGACGTCCCCTTATAAACTTTGACCTGGGCTGTGACCGGGGAACACGTGGCCAGGATGAAAACGAAAAAGAAGATCAGATTTTTCATTGTAACAACCGTAATGTTTATTGTCCGGTCAGGCAAAATAACCTGCCCGTTAATGAGTGGTTCAGACATACAATTGATTGATCATTTCCGCTGCAGCCGGATCGATCTGCTCCTTTTTGCGGATTTCATCGAACAGGGCCAGCAGATCGGCAGCTTTCAGCCGTTGCTTTTCCTGCCCTTTGAAATCATGCACAATCCTCCCCTTGTGCATCATGAGGATCCGCGTGCCCAAATTGACCGCCTGCTGCATGGAGTGTGTGACCATCAGGGTGGTCAGGCGTTCCCTGTTCACGATCTCCTCGGTCAGCCTTACGACTTTGATTGCAGTTTTGGGATCGAGGGCGGCAGTGTGCTCATCGAGCAGCAGTAATTTTGGTTTTATCCAGGTGGCCATCAACAACGTGAGTGCCTGCCTTTGTCCGCCGGATAATTTCCCGATCGGGTTGTCGAGCCGGTCTTCAAGTTCCATGCCGAGCGGCCTGACCCGTTCACGAAATTCCCCCGTAATAATATGCGGAAGCGCCCATCCCAAACCCCTTAACTGTCCTCTTTTCGTGGCAAGTGCAAGGTTCTCCGCAATGGTCATCTCGGGGGCCGTGCCGGAAAAAGGATTCTGAAACACTCTCCCGATATGTTTTGCGCGTTTGTGCTCCGGCATTCTTGTGAGGTCAACTCCGTCAAGTACAATTGTTCCCTGGTCGGGAAAGAAATTCCCCGCGATGGCATTCAGCAGGGTGGATTTTCCCGACCCGTTGGTCCCCACCAGCACGACAAAACTCTCCGCCTCGATCGTGCATGATACCTCATTGAGTGATTTAACCTCACTTACCGTATCGGCATTGAAAGTTTTACTTATGCTGTTAATTTCTAACATTTGGATTGCACTCCTCTCTTTTTATATTTCTTCAGAACCGTTGGAAGCACAAGTGCAATAAATACAAATACCGCTGTGATCAGCTTTAAATCGTTGGGATTCAATCCAATTCTTAAAGCCATTGCAACCAAAAGCCTGAATATAAGCGATCCTCCAATTGCGCCTGCAATCAGGTAACCGAGGGATTTGTCACTGATCAGCGCCTCTCCGATGATCACGCTCGCAAGACCAAGCACAAGCATGCCGATTCCCATCTGAACATCGGAAAACCCCTGATACTGAGCAAGTACAGCCCCCGACAGGGCGATAAGCGCATTGGAAATCGCCAGTCCAAGAATGATCATTACATTGGTATTAACCCCAAGTGCCCGGATCATCTGCTGGTTGTTCCCGGTGGCACGCATGGCCGTACCCATGTCGGTTTTCAGGAACAGGTACAGTAAAAATCCAAAGGTAACAACGATGAAAAACACGGAACCCAGTATGAAAACATCTTTTGCAGGAACAGTGCTGCCGAGGAGGCTGACATCGCCCGAAATGCTGAATAATGACTTTCCAAAATCTTCAATGCCGGTGATGATCGCCCTGTCTGACATGAGGGGTACATTGCTTTTTCCCATCACATGGAGGTTGATGGAATAGAGGGCGGTCATGACGAGAATTCCCGACAGCAATCCGTTGACAGCAAACCTTGTGTGGATGATCCCGGTGAGGGCGCCAGCCAGGAACCCTCCTGCAAGGGCCGCCAGGGTTGCTATCCATGGATCATAACCTGTCACGATCATCGCTGCTGAAATTGATGCCCCAAGCGTTATCGACCCTTCGGTGGTGATATCAGGAAAATTGAAAATCCTGAAACTGATGAAAACTCCCAACGACAAAAGCGCCAGAATTAATCCCATTGTTAATGCTCCTATCAGAATTGACATCTTCCTGCCTGTTATAAATGAATTTGTCCGATCCAGCAAACACCGTTGATGAAATCACTCTCCCCTGCACCGGTAAATTCCCGTGCATCATTGATCAGGTGAAGCACTCCCAGGATTTCACCCTGCTCAAATAATGTAAATATGGTTTCATCCAGATCGATGTTTGTTTTTTTGAAAGGAATATAAGTGAATACTGCCGTATGGAAATGTTGCCTTATCGCGCTGCCCGATGAAAGTGCCCGGGTGAATTCCATCACCTCATCCCCGGTTTTGGTGGCGATTCCCGCCGTGACGGTCATCATTTTTTTATACTCGGGCTCAGTGGTAAAATTGACATTCTCCCTGACTTCAGGAAAAGCGAAAGGATTTACCGGACAGCCCTCGCCAGAGACGACAGGTGTGTTGATTGAAAGACCCACAACACCCGAAGTTTCGGCCAGCATCACCATCGCAAAACTTTCATATCCCGTGATCCGGAACAACTCCGTGATCAACCTGCTGAAGCTGGCAGGTTCATTCTGAAGATTGGTTGAAAAACTTACTTTTCTGTCAAAGTCTCCCTCGAAGGAAATGCCATATAACAGTTTGACAGCCGGAATGAGCGTCCCGGTTTTCATCATGTAGTCGGGGCTGTCGGCAAGTCCGGCCGGGGTGTATGCTACCGCATCCCCAAGGGCAATGAACTCGCCGAACCTGTTCCTGCAATCTTCAAAATCGAGGCCGATGGATCCCAGCCCCAGGCCGAAGTGTTTCTTCCCGAAATCCAGGTTTTCGCAGTCATCACTGTTAAAGCCTCCTGTTCTGATCTTAGCCGGTTTTCCCGTGAACCTGCATTTCATAGGCTTGCTGCCCTGCAAGGAGGAAATTGTGTAGTGAATACCTTCCGACTCAATTGTTACGGCTGCTTCTTCAACAGGTGATTCTGCTGCCATGGCCTGCCATTGCAGGATGCCTGCTAACCCGGCCATTACGAGGATATCTTCGACGTTCTTCGACATGGATACGATCCCGAATCTTCCGTTAACCTGCCGGTACAGTTTGGCATATTTCATCATGATCCTGATACCCATGGAACTCAGATAATGAACATTCGCCAGGTCAAGGGCAACGTTGTATGTGCCCGCCTGAAGCAAATCATCCAGGTATCCGTCAAGGTGCCTGGACCAGTGTCCATCAATTCTCCCTTCGATTTTCAGCACTGAAAATTCATCAGACTCCACCCTGACAATATCAAGTTGTTCCGTCATAGATCCTGTTTTGTGATGATGAGATTTTCCTGCAGATAGATCTCCTTTGGGAAATGTATTCTAAAGTACACTGCAGCCGATGGGTTTATAAGGATGTTGGTTTTACTCACAAATTCAAATGGAATTTTTGCAGGACTTTCACCGTCGAGAACTCTTTTGGCAAGTCGTGCAGCATCTGCCCCGGCCTGGTGGTAATCCCTTGAAACGACAAGTACGGCACCTGCTTTGGACTGGTCGCTGACAAAACCGAATACGGGAATTTTCTGATCCCTGGCGATCCTGATGATGCTGCCGGAAGAAGCAGCAGTCAGGTTATCCACAATCTGGCATATTACATCCGGTTTTCTTGATGCCAGTGAAAATGCTGCATCGGTGACCTCCTGGCTGCTGTTAACGGGAACTGCGATCAGCGTTAGTCCTGCCTTTTCAGCAAAATTTTTCAGTTCATTCATGTTTTTAACCGAGTTCGACTCTCCCGGAGAGAATAATGTCCCGATCTCCCTTGCACCCGGCAGGATGATTTTCACCCACCTGATCATCCCTTCATAATCACCCAATGTTGAAATTCCTGTCACATTGGGAAGATGGTCTTCAAATGAGGAACCTGCTCCTGCAATCAACGGGTCGGCAACGACAGTAAAAATAACAGGCAGTGTACTGATTTTTTTAACTGCTGCCTGCAGTGTAGGTGTTGAGGAGATGAACAATATTTCAGGACGATCACTCACGGCTTCATCCATCATCAGGTTTAGCGTGGCAATGTCACCCTGGGCATTTTTTATGTCAAGGTCGTAATCCCTGCCCCTGATCAGGCCCAGGGAAGTCAGTCCGTCGATGATGCCCTGCCCTGACAACTCCGACAACGGAGAGTCGTTAAACTGGATAAGCGCAAACATCTTTCTGGTGCTGCTGCCCTTACCCGAAATTTTATCGATAACCAGCAACCCTGCAGAGATAACGACAATGATGACAAACATCTTGAAAAGGGGGCGGATGGAGATCCAGACGGCACTGGTCAGGGAGTGTTTCAATGTATGCCTGTTTTAGGTTTACCCGGGGTGATTCATTCACAGCAAAGATAGGCGATTCATTCCCATTATCAAAGCAGCTGACGTTATGCCCACCACAACCATGATTATAAAATTCCGTCAGGTTATGTCAAAAAAAAATCTAGTTTTGCTGTAGAATTGCCAACTTTCCTCTCTATGTCAACTAAAACGAAAACTGCATTTATTTTGCTTATCAGCCTTTTATGGTCAGTATGCGAGGCACAGGACAAGCAGAAAACCGACAACCAGGCAGCCGCAATAAATGCCCTCAACCCGGTTGCACCAGTGATCAAGTTCCAGATGCAGCCAAACTATTCGATATTCTATGGCGGCGGGGAACAGATCAACCTGATGACCCGGATCGTCGTACCTTATGATGGCATGTACCTGCCTTTTTTTAAGTCGAAGAGTAAAAAATACTCTTCCATGATGCGTCTTGAAATACCTGTTGTCAGCCAGACCTATGACTCTGCATCCCCATTGAATGCAACAGGCCTCGGGGATATTACCATTTCTGAAGTCTGCGTCAGAAAATTCTCATGGGGGAAGGCAGGTATCGGGCCATGCCTGGGCTTTCCTACCGCAACCAACCCCGTGCTGGGATCAGAAAAATGGACGGCAGGACTTGTCGCGGTCGCAGTTTATAACAAGCACAAACACCTGATGCTGGGTGTCTTCATGTATCAGTTCTTTTCTTATGCAGGATCCTCAGCACGACCTGACAAGAACTATATGACGGTACAACCATTCATTGATGTTATCTTTAACAAGGGTTATTTTATCATGGTCAACCCGATATGTACATTTGACTGGGAGCAGCATAATTATACCATACCGCTGGCACTCGGGTTCGGAAAGGCTTTTGCGAAAAATTTATCGGCTTACATTATGCCTGAATACATTATTTCAGGACCAACCAGGAAATCCTGGGTGATTCAGTTCAACCTGAATACGATGTTTTGACAGGGGCAGATCCCTCTGCTCCGGGCGTGAATGAATACTCCATTGCATCATTCCAATGAAATATATTCAAAAAGAATTCTCTTTGTCCTATTATACGATGACTAAATAAAGATGAAAAACATTCTTCTCTGTTTCATATTGGAGCCTCTTTTCTCATAAGTGCAACAGAGGCTGCCAAATAAATTAACACTCCAAAGATGGTTGCACCCGACAAACTGCCCACAATGGCAAAGGCCGCCCGGCAGGAGCATACAGCCCTGGTAAAACGGCTCTCCGCCACCGGCAGCCGTAAGCTCGATGAGCGGGTACATGCCCTGCATGAAGCAGTGTTTGATAAGATCAACTGCCTCGACTGTGCCAACTGCTGCCGCACCCTCGGACCGAGGATCACTGATGCCGACGTGCAACGGATTGCAGCCTCCCTGCGAATAAAGCCTTCAGGGTTTACAGAGCGTTACCTTGTGGTGGATGAAGAGGGCGATTACATCTTCCGGTCAATGCCCTGCCCTTTCCTGGGAAGCGATAACTACTGCTCCATTTACGATGTCCGGCCAAGAGCATGCCGGGAGTATCCCCATACCGACAGGCGCCGGGTATACCAGGTGATGGCACTGACGCTGAAAAACAGTTCTATCTGTCCGGCGGTCTTCGAGATCCTGGAGAGGTTGAGAAAAGGAGAGTAAAAGAAGGAAGTTGAACTGCTAGAAGTCGGCCTTTGAAATTACCATTTTCCTCGATTGCGAAAAGTCACCTGACTTTAATCTGTAATAATAGATTCCGACCGGTAAACCTCCGGCATCGAGTGTTACTGTGTAAGTGCCCGCCTGTTTATTCTCACCAACAACTTTTGCGACTTCGGTTCCGTAGAAATTGTAAACATTCAGGGTTACCATACCTTCCCTTGGAATGGAATACCTGATTGTGGTAAAATGATTGCAGGGATTCGGATAGTTTTGACCTACGTAATATCCCTTTGAACTGAATTCGCCTGTCTCGCTGACCGACACGCTACCCATTGTGAAAGAGCCTGATGCAACAGAACTGCCGATATAGGCGGCATCTACCGTGTTAAGTGTCCACGAATAAAGGGCTCCATTTTGTAGTCCTGTGAATAACCATTCATTGACCGCACTGACATTTCCCGGTTCCGGTATGCGTTCGGGAAGTGAAACCGGGACATTGTCATGAAAGAGTTTCAAATCATATGTGAGTGCATCAACAGGTGTATGGTCATCGATACCCTGCTGCCATGACAGAAGGACTGAATTAGCTGATACCTGCGTAAGCGATATTCCGGCTGGCACTGACGGGGCAAGATTCTGTGCAGGGGCATCATTACGGTAAAGGTGCATCTGGGCCTCAACCAGGCCATTTCCTCCGGGAACAAAGTATTCACCGGCAATGAAATAATCCAGATCACCATCTCCATCCAGGTCGAACCATGAAAATGTGCCGGCACGGTCGCCGGCTGCATGTGGTGCAGGGAGTTGATTACCCGAATCGGTAAAGACACCATTATCATTCCTGTAAATTCTCGCCCTGCCTTCAATCTCCACGCCTGAATTGTAATTACCGGCAAGCAAAATATCCATATCCCCGTCGGAATCATAATCTGCCCAGGTAGTGGCAGTGAAATCAAACCATCCCTCTCCGGATGGATTTGGAATGACTTCCAAAGAAACGAAATTCACGCTGTCGTTACGGTAAATACGCAGTGCCATTGGCGTTAAACTGCCATTAACTTCTTTAAGATTTCCGGCAACCAGGATATCCAGATCGCCGTCACCATCATAATCACCCCATTGAGCTTCACCATGTTCAATGCTTAAAGAACCCAGGATATTCTCTTCGGCAAATACTCCGTTGCCCTCATTCCGGTAACGGCGGATGAAACCCTCGTCATAGATTGGGGCAATGTTCACAAGCAACAGATCCAGGTCGCCATCGCCATCAAAATCAGCCCAGGAACTTTCGGCATGCATGGTTGGTGCGAATACAGAATCAAATTCAGCGAAAATCCATCCTCCGGTTGCGTTCGGGCCATCATTCCGCATTAAAGCCGTATGGTACGTGTAGGTGCTGAAATCGAAAACTGAAGGTATCAACAGGTCCTGGTCGCCATCATTGTCATAATCGGCCCAGGTGATCGACCGCAGGTTAAAATAAGCCTGGCTGTTGTCCTCCCAATAGCCCGGTAAATCAGTATCGGTTAATACAAGTGTTCCTCCGTCATTTTTATAAATTACGGTATGACCATCCGTTCCGACTGCAAGATCAAGATCGCCATCGCCATCTGCATCCCCCCATGCCATATCAGATGCTCCGGCTGTCAGGGTGCCCAGAGGTACATTAAAATAGGTGAACTTCCATGTTTCAGATCCTGAAACACTGTCATTCCGCATAAGAATAAGTTTATCTTCTGCGCCGACATTATAAACTACATAGTACCCAAGAACAGCGATATCGAGATCACCATCATTATCGTAATCAGCTGAGGACGTTGCAATGACCCAAAAATCTTCATCCGCTGGCGTTATAAAAAGAGAATCGGCTGGTGATATTTCGGTAAAAGTGCCAAAGGTTGAATCAGGATGGGCTATTCTTGCACAAACACCTTTGACCAATGAGTTAACCGGGGCCAAATCTTTTGCTTTCTGCTGACCAATGGAGGAAAGAGAATTAAGACCAAAAAGGACAATTAATGTAAAAATACTCTTTTTCATAGGCACCTCCTGAAGTTAAATTAAAGGTCAGAATTGTAAAGTTTTCACAATACATATTTAGACCAATTACAAACAAAAATACTAATAATTGATCTGAATTCAACATTTCATTTGTTAAAGATTGTTAACTGTTGATTTGGTTGATCGGTTCTTTGTCAGGCGGAGCAGGAAAATTGTTCAAAAGTTTGCTGCCAGGTAAAGGAGATCCGGTTCTGATGGTACATACAAGGTGGGGGGCTGTTTAATTAAAAAATTTTGTAGTTGATTGAGCACAATTGTACCAGTTCACTAATAGAAACCTCATTTGGTAAGTTAATGACCCTTCCCCGGCCCTCCCCTTGGAGGGGAGGGGGAACCCTGTGCCATCCACAAGAGATGTCCTCATTGTGAAACCGCAAGGATCACCATTCGTCAAGGAAATCGTTTGAAATCCTCGACAAACGTACTCCCTCCCCTTCAAGGGGAGGGCCGGGGAAGGGTCATTTAGATTTAAGGGGAAGGGTCATTTAGATTTAAATGGCCATCAAATATTATCTTCTGGTATGGTTCCGCTCAATCAATTTTTGTATATTTATTCCTTTTAATACAGACAAGGTATGAACACAATTTACAGGTTACTTTTTGTTTTTGCGGTTTCAATGATGCTGTTCCCGGGGTGCAGTAAAGACGAGGCAACTGTTGAACCGTCGGGGCCTGACATGGCCACGCTGAAACACAACTACAAACTGGCGGTTATGGATGCCAAAACCGCGCAACCATGGGAGATATTCCGGAGCCTGGTGGGGATAACATATTATGGCGACAGCATAGCCGGACCAGGAAATCTTAGCTGGTCGGCCGATTCGGCCGGAAATATGCGATTGCTTGTGGTATCCTGGATGAAACAGAGTTCCACACAGTTCTGGCCATTGGGGCAAACATTTAAAACGAGTAACAACCAGGCTTATATGTCATGGATAACCACTGCGCCTGAGATGGCCTCTTTTTTGAAAAAAAAACAAGTTTACAGACCAGTCATCATTACATCTTCGGATTGCACAGGTGCTGGGTATGCCTCCCGACAGCCAGAATGATTATTTCGTCGAATTCTGGGTTTACCCCTGGAACATGTTCCGCCCTGCCCCGGATCCGGAGATCACTGACCATGAAGCCGATCTCTATTTCCCTTCGAATGCCACCCAAAAACACAGGAATTGGTTCGTGAATGAGATTGCGAACAAGTATGATACCTCCACAACCCATGCCTTTCCTTGGACCCGCATGGGTTATACCTATGACTGGGCCACCCCTCTCCATCCTGTCGGAATGAGCGAATTTGTCGTTGATACGTCTTCGCTGGTTACGGTAAAAGCTATTTACTCCTCGTGGCAGTATTACCAGATGGTCAAATGATCCGTTTTGTCCGGTTAACCTGAAATCCTTTTTTTCTGGAAGGCTTTCAGTAATTTCCATGTGCCAAAGCCTGCCACCATTACAAGCGCAATGGCCAGTCCACCCTCGATTGGGGCCCCGTTTCCAACAGGTCCGTTACCGCTCTCATTCGCTGAAGCAGGCGGAGGTGGTGGAGCCTGTGCAAAAAGAGTCAATGTTGCTATAGACAGAACAGCTGCTGAAAGGATTAGTTTCTTTTTCATGATTGCTTACTTGTTGATGACTTTTGTGACAAAATTCCGGCCTTGCGCAGAAACGCTTACAATATACATACCCCTTGCAAAGGGAGCTTCAATGCGGGTGATCCCATCCATTGTTTTTTCCTCGGTCCGGATGAGTTGCCCAAGCACATCATATATGTTGATATGGGCAGGATGCCCCTGAATTGAGGGTATATCCAGGTATACCATGCCGTTGCTGATATAGGCTTTGCCCTCAAGGGAAACGTTTGCAGTAACCCCCTCAGGATAGCCGAAGATCAGGCTGAACCTTTTTTCACTGTTGGCAGGATTATGGGTAAAGACATAGCTGCTGCCCTGCCGGAGGTCAGTCACGGACCCGTTAAGATGATCCTGAAGCCGCAACGGGAGAGAGGGGTCAAAGCTTTCAATACCTGAGACATTAAGAATTATCTGCCCGGCGTAACTCGTTTTAAAGTCAAGGGGAACCACCAGGGATCCCGATGGAGGAGGCTGCAGGTTGATACTTAGCCTGAAATCTCCCTTTTCGGTCCATAGTTGCGGAGCCTCTTCCAGCCCCCACATCTTGAACCCGTCGAACTGCGGGTCGAACCCGGAACCGGCAGAACTGTCGAAGCCTACAAAGGTTTCGTCGTAGTAATTATTTGATTGTGTGGAAATCCTCAGGGTGTTGTCCTGGCTCGATTTATAGAATGGCTGGGCATTGTGAACGCAGGCGCTGTTGGTCATTGTCAGCACAGGGGTGCCGCTTGCCA
The DNA here is from genome assembly GCA_903926565.1 of uncultured Bacteroidales bacterium. Lineage (GTDB taxonomy): Bacteria > Bacteroidota > Bacteroidia > Bacteroidales > FEN-979 > CAIVAT01. The sequence continues at coordinate 23,048 of CAIYJU010000204.1, read as the reverse complement.
TGACAATGAAGGCCTGTCCGGCCGGCACGTATGAATTGCCTGAGAGGGTGGTGTAATTTCCGGTTGAACGGTTCCATATCCAGGCTGTTGCGCCGATGTTGTTCTTTAACCATCCTCCCGATGCCCCCCAGTTGATGGCCGAGGGATAGGGATTGGGAACCAGGTTAAAAGTATAAGTGCCCCCATAAGAAACTGTCGGGCTGAAAGAACCTGTGTTCAGATTCCCGGTGAACGTATAGGTTCTTGAAGCTCCGGGATAATATATCATGTAACCTGAGAGGCATGAAATCGGAGTGGTGGTAGCTGACCCCAGGTTGACCCATTTCCCGTAATAATCGTTATTCGTGGGCTCGGCCAGTGTTGGATCCAGGTTGTAAAGATAAGATCCCTGGAAGAGGCCGGATGTTGGATTGGCCTTGTATACCGGGATTGAAACAAAGTGATAGACGTTGTTGGTAAGGGTGGCACTTCCGGTGATATACCGTTGCACCGTAGCTCCTACCGCAGAAGAACCCTGGATGAGCGAGCCGGTTCCGGTCTCGTCGCTGCTGATCACAAGCCCGCTGTTGCCGGCACTGTTGGTGATGGCGCCGTTGACCGTGAGGGCTTTGCCCGGATCGATTGTCAGGACAGCCCCCGATTGGATGGACAGGTTGTTGCATACCGCCGGGGTGCCAACCGCCAGGTTCACATGACACGTGTTGGATATACCCGCCGGGATTATCACATTGGTTGAGAATGTTGGTATTGTACCGGAACTCCAGTTATCTCCCAAACTCCAGTCGGTATTGGTGTTTCCATTCCAGGTAATTGTGTTGCTCTGCTCCCAGGCGCCCATTTCAGGTGAAGTGACTGACCGGGTAGTTCCCCCAAAATCGGTAATGATTCCGGTTCCCGTGGCAGCCGTTAATGCAGCGGAAGGGATATAGCTGTTTGGAGACAGCCCGCCTGCATTGACAAAGGAAGGATTCAGGCTCAGGCTTTGTGCGTCGTTTCCGGTAACACCACTCACGATGGGAACTGAGCTCTTATCTCCCCCGTAATATCCGGGCATTCCACCTGATCCGGTGACAACGTAATCATTGAAATTACAGGTAAGGTTTCCGCCGGTATTTACAAAATAAATGGCATAGTGCTTCCCCGATGCACCGCTGTTGGAGCGGGCATTGAAGAAGATGTTATTCCTGTAATTCCTGGTATTGGCCGTGGTCGGGTTATACAATCCAGCGCTATTCAGAGAACCTGAAGCCGGAGATCCGCTAAGATATACGGAATTGAAATAAATATTGCTTGTTCCTGAAGAATTTCCGTCATAAATGCCGTAAAGATTTGTCGTCGTGTTTCCTCCGAGGATAATAATATTATTGGAAAAGGTTGCAACTCCGGTAGCGATTTTGATTCCATCTATGTAGGCAGAGTTGCTGCCTGAACTGACATTCAGTTCGTAAATTAAATTGCCTGTCACAGAACTTTCAGTAGGTTGACCGTAAAAATAAATCCCCGCAACATGCCCTGTAAAGGAAGAATAAGAATTGGATATATGATAAACTGTGTTTCCTGAGATTGTCTGTGAGGTATTGTGTCTACTGACAAAAGCGATACCGGCTGCTGAAATGTAAGGATTGTTATAATTATGAGGATCACAATCGCTGGCCGCGTTTGCGTTGGCAATGGTCAGATGATGTATCAGATTACCCGATACTATCGCGGTAGGCTGATTAATGAAGATTCCATAGATCTGCCCGTAAACAGACGTACTGCTGTTGGTCGTTCCGTTGGTAAGATTGGCAACCGTATTGTTAATTACATTAACCGTTCCGGAATTACCATTGCAGCTTGCAATCCCCCATACCTTTTGGGCATCAGTGGTTGAAACAGAGGTCGCATGGATACTGTTGGATGTCGAAATACTACCGATGGTATTGTTACTCAGAGAGCAGGTATTACCATTGGCGGCAAAGAAGATCCCGTAAAAATTTGTTGCACTTGCAGAAGATGTGTTAACTGTGGTAATTGAACCTATGATGTTGTTCTGGGCATTGACATCAGAGGATTGAAAGTACATGGCATAAAATGCCGAGTTGCCATTGGCTGTAAAAGTAACAGAACCGGTTCCGTCAGAAGCTCCATAGCAGTTACCTGCAGTGGTTCCGATGTTGATTTTCCCTCTCTGCATGTTCATTCCCCACCATATATAATTATTGCTGTTCTTAAAATTGATGTTTTTTATCGTATTCCCCTGAATTTCAGTCGCAATTGAATTCCCCACCCTGAATTCCATGAGAGAGAAGGTATTGGCTCCTGAGGTTTTATTCCATACACCACCGCATAATGGAGCACTGCCGCCAAAATAGTTGTTCGAAATAATAAAACCATTTCCACCGTCGGCATAAATATAAATGATCCTCATATTATTGCCACTCGTAATTGTATAATCCTGGGTATCATAGAAGCTGTTTCCCGATATTGTCCAGGCATCGTTGTAACTCTGACCACCATCTCCGCCAATCCCTAATTTAATTATGAATCCAGGATTGGGGTTAGCATTCAACACATCATGGATATTGTTGTTACTGATGGTATTAGAACTATTGTAATAACTGGTACTTCCATCAGAGGTTATCGCATTAACCGGCCTGGATCCACCAGCATTGGTGATCTCATTATGATCAATTATATTACTGCTGTTTCCCGAAGTACCGGTACTTGTTGAAAAGTACAGAATTCCTGTTACCGTATTGGTTGTCGAGGCTTTAATTATGCAGTATCGTACAGTATTATTGGTAGCACCATTAATGAAGCGAATTGCACTTGTTGTACCCCCGGCGGAATTACTAATATTGCTAATGGTCATATCAATAGTAAGCCCGGTTGCATTCACCCTCCCGTCAATTGTTACATTATCTGCTCCGTTTAAATTAATGATAGGGCTAGTTAAGTTCCCGCTGATCGTTAATCCGGAACTTGTCGGATAAATCTTCACCGAGCTGTAACTTGCGCTTCCCGAACCGCTGGCATTCAGCGACGCCGAAGCGCCTTCTGTAGTACTTTCTTTAACCTTTATCGTGATAATACCCTTGTGTGTGCCGAGGTTGATGGCGCTAAAAGCCCCGTTCAGGGTAGTATAGTCTGTACTGTCGGCTCCGGCAGTGGCCCTGACGGTTACCTTCTGGGCGTTTAACGCCACGCTCCCGCACAGTACGTAAAGCAGAACAAGTAAAATGGTAGGTTTCATATTTGCTGAATTTAAAATAGCGAAGTTAGGGGAGAATACAAAGGTTTGGATTAAAACATACAGGTTCAAAACACTTGCCGGAAATAATTAAAATATAAAATTAACAATTTATTTCAACTGTTAATTATTTATCAAATGTTTTTTGGGGATTGTGATGAGGAAAACATTTGAAAAGGTATTTCCCCCATCGGTCGTTTTAAAAACGGTTCCTTTCCTGGCGCCGTTTGCGGTCGCAGGTGAATGGGTTCGCCAGGTAATCCCGAAATCATAGGTGCGGGATATAACAGACATGTCGCACGACAACCAGGCTTCATCAGGGTTAAACGGGCTGATGCCGGGAGCATATACTGCGCCTCCCCCACCCATGCCCCGGCTTTGCCACTTATCAGGCACCTGGGCCACCATCACAGATGACATGAGGAGAAGCGTAATCAGAACCGGTTGTTGCAAAGGGTTTCTCAAAAGGATCGTTTATAATTGACAAATTTAGGGAATCGCAGCTTTTCATTGCAGAATATCCGGTGAAATTTCCAGGGCTGGTTCCGGAACATTGAAATCACCTATTGACTTTCCTGCTTCTATTCCTTAACTTTGGCGTCATTTTCTTAAGGCGAATAAGGATCTCCCTTACACAGCTCCTATGAAAAAAAAGGCAATACATCTCTGTATCCTGTCTGTTTTTCTCATTTTGATTTGCAACCAGGGCCAGGCCGGTCCCGCAGGACAGGCGAAGACCGATTCCATGATCTCGGCTTTGAAAAAGCAACCGGAGGATTCAAATAAAGTAAACACCCTGAATGAACTCGCCTGGGAGTTTTCATCGAATAAGTTTGATCCCAAAAAAGCCATTGAATACGCAGATGAGGCTCTTTCATTAGCAAAAAGAATCGGTTTTAAAGCAGGGGAAGCAACAGCTTACCGAAGGCTTGGAGGGATTGTCATCAACCTGGGCCAATACAACGAGGCCTTGAAATTCTATACTGAAGAATTGAAAATTCAACAGGAACTCGGAGATAAAAAAAGAATGGCATCGGGATACATGCAAATCGGCAGTGTCTTTTACTATTTCGGAAATTATCCGGTGGCACTGGAGAACTATTTTAAAGGATTAAAAATCGCAGAAGAGATAAAAGACCCGGTTACAACCAGCAAAATAAACAATAATATCGGAGCGATTTATTCCCAGACCGGTGATCACCAGGAAGCACTGAGATACTATTCCGCTTCCTTAAAAGTATATGATGCCCAGGGAGATAAGGCAGGAGTGGCCAAAACATGCGTTGGCATGGGAAATCTCTATTTCAGTCAGAAGAACTACGCCGATGCGTTGATATTTTTCCGTAAATCCCAAAAACTCTCCGAAGAAACAGGAATGAAAAAACTTGCTGCCACCTGTTATATTAACATCGGGGAGCTTTATACTGTTACAGGAAATTACGATGAAGCCTTGCAAAACCTGTTCAAGGGGTTGAAAATATCGGGGGAGATCGGGGATGAATACATTGCCGTTCATATTAACAAAGGGATCGGCTGGACATATTTCCATCTGAAAAATTGGGATAATTCAAGAAAATACCTGAATTATGCCCTTGCGAAAGCAAAAGAGATCGGGTTGATGGAAGGCATGGAATTTTGCTATTACAGGTTGAGTAAACTCGATAGTGCGACGGGTAACTGCACCTCCTCCCTGGAAAATTACAAGCTGTTTATCTCCTGCAGGGATAGTATTATCAATGGGGAAACCTCCCAGAAGATTGCGAGTCAGAAAATGCAGTACGAGTATGACAAAATGCAGAAGCAGGAGAAGGCCGAGCAGGCAAGGAAAGATCTTTGGCAAAAGATCATACGCTACTCAATCCTGGGGGGCCTGATGATAGTAACCGTGTTTTTACTGGTGGTTTTCAGGCAACGAAACAATATCCGCCGTGAGAAAAAGAACAGTGAAGAGGAAAGAAAGAAAGCAGAAGCAGAAAGGAAAAGAGCTGAAATGGAAAAGGAACGGAGTGACGAGCTGTTGCTCAACATCCTTCCTGCTGAAGTGGCGGAGGAGATGAAACAGTATGGCCACTCCAGGGCAAAGACGTTCAGCATGGTAACGGTGCTGCTCACCGACTTCAAGGAATTCACATCAATAAGTGAACGACACAGTGCGGAGCTCCTGGTCGCAGAGATCGATTATTGTTTCAGCGAATTCGATAATATCATTACGAAACACGGAGTTGAGAAGATCAAAACCATCGGCGATGCCTACATGTGTGTTGGTGGCATGCCTGTTTTGACGACAACCCATGCCGCAGATGTTGTAAGTTCCGCCATCGAGATCCGTGACTTTATGGCTGAACGGAAAAAAGAGCAGGATGCCCTGGGAGGAATCTCTTTTGAATTAAGGCTGGGCATTCATACAGGTCCTGTCGTGGCCGGAATAGTCGGTGTAAGGAAGTACGCATATGATATCTGGGGCGATACGGTCAACATTGCTGCCCGGATGGAACAGACCTGCGATGCCGGAAAGATTAATATCTCCGGAAGCACTTACAGGCTGGTAAAAGACAACTTTAAATGCATTTACAGGGGCATGATTGAAGCCAAGAACAAAGGGGAGGTGGAGATGTACTTTGTTGAGTAACTTGTTTTCCTCTCTCCCGAATGTCAATCATGGCGTTTGAGTTTAAGAATAACCCAACTGAACGTTACCTGGAAAATTACCCGAGCCTGTTGCCTTTGGCGTAAGTCAGGAACACTTATTCACCAAATATCCCCGCTGCCCCCGCCAGCGAGAATTCCGACTGGCTGTATATGCTTTGATTGCCATAGATGAGCGACAGGCCGGGGCCGCCTTCGATCCCGGCAAGCCAGGAGTCTTTCCGGGCAAAAAGCGGGCCAGCCGGTGCGGCCAGGAGCAGGCAAACAAAAAGAATCCTTGTTTTGATCATGCAGTTATAATATGATGAGGACACTTAGCTCAAAAGTCTAACCAACCATACAAGGAAATTGATTCTCCATTGAACCTAAAGGGATCAGACAAAATTAGTCAACTTTTCGGGAAAGCCATATTTGGCAAACCCTTCCAATGAAACTTCATTGTTGGTGCATTTGTCTGTTCCCCGCGTTGAAGTCAAACATTTTAACATCCTTTGTTCACGTAACCAGTTAACCCAATTCATCATAAGCAATATTTTACGAATTATTGTTTTACTGGGCTTTGCACTATATTTGCTGTTCAAGGCAAACATAAAAAACACACAATAACCGATGAACATTTCCAAAACCAAAAAGAGGTGGAGCCTCGTTTTTTTATTGCTTGCCGCCATTGCCATAGCGGCTTTATATCCGTTGCCGCCGCAAGCTCCCATCCGATATTTCGACAGGCAAAGCGGCTCGCTGAAAACTGAAAAAGTGGCTGGCGAAAAGTGGCTGGTGTGGCTGTATAACAATCCGGTTGGCGAAGCAACATTGTGGGCGCTGGCGAAAAGAAAGGTGGTTTCGTCTTTTTATGGCAATGAGATGGATCGTCCTTCATCAACCAAAAAAATAGAACCCTTTGTTGAAGACCTGGATATCGACATGAGTACCGCCCAAAAACAGGAGTTCAGCTCTTTCAACGATTTCTTTACCCGGAAACTCAAGAATGATGCCCGGCCGGTGGATACCAGCTCAACCGTCACCGTGTCGCCTGCCGATGGAAAAATTCTGGCTTATGCCAATATCGGCAACAGCGATTTTATCATCAAAGGTTACCGCTTCAATATTATTTCGTTTTTGAATAATTCCAGCCTTGCTCAAAATTACCTTGATGGCACCCTGGTGGTTATCCGGCTTGCACCTTTCGATTACCACCGATTCCATTTTCCCATAAGCGGAAGCGTATCACCCGGCACCCGGATCGACGGTGATTATTATTCAGTCAACCCCCTTGCTTTGCGTAAAATGGCTGAAATATTCTGCCTGAACAAAAGGGAATTTACCATCATTTCAAACCCCTTGTTTGGCGATGTTGTGATGACAGAAGTAGGTGCGACCATGGTGGGAAGCATCGTACAGACTTATACAGGGAATTTTGTAAAAAAAGGGGACGAGAAAGGGTATTTTAAATTCGGGGGATCCACGGTTGTGCTGCTGTTTGAAAAAAATAAGATCCGCATCGATGAAGATCTTTTGATCAACACTTCAAGGGGTTATGAAACTGTGATCAAAGCAGGAGAGAGAATTGGTGTATCGATGATTAATGAAAAAAACGCTCCGTTTTGTCCACTTTGAACACATAATACCTCGTTTCTACAGTATATAATTGCTGCTGCTACTTCGATTTTCTTCATTCCTTAAAATACTGAAAACACAGGAAATCCTGTGTTTTCAGTTGTCACTAACACATACATGAGAAACAGAAACAGTTCTTAGCAAACCTGTCGCCGTTGCATGATATAGAATCCGCCGACGCCTAAAAGAAATACGCCCAGGAAGATCAAAGCCCATTCAGAAAGTGTGGGAATGGCAGCGGATACCGTGTAGGCGTAGTTGGCGCCTCCGTTTGCGTTCAATTTAATCGTGTACAGGTCGAAATTGTCGGTGATTGCGGGCACGGCAGAGGAGAATGCATAATAGGAAACGGTGGTGCCTGTGGTCATTCCCGGGATTGTGGCAGTTCCGGAGGTAAGGGTCATGGTGACGGGAACTGCGACGGAGGTGGCCCAGGCATCTGTAGTATACCGCAGGTAGAATAATTCTCCGGCCGAAGGAGCCAACGGTGTGGTGATGGTGACTGTGGCAGGCACACCCTGACTGACGCTGGCTGGCACTGAGACCGTCGCAATGCTTACCGGTTCTGCACCGGTCTCCAAGAAAATCGCGCGGGTGTTGCTGTAACCTGCATCTTCATAGTTCATGGTGTACCATTTTCCATTGGTCACAGTGATCGTGTTATTTGCTGCACCCTCTTTGGTATAGGTTTGCAGTGTGTTGATGGTTGCGTTGGTATTCGACCATTTGTTATTCCAGGGGCTCCAGGAAGGACCGCTGGTAAAGAGCCATTCATAGGTGCCTCCGACAATGTCGCCACCTATGGCAGCCACACTGAAGACAGTTTGCCAACGGGGGATGCCGGTTGATATTTTCGTTACACGGCCACCGGGCACCTGCGTGTAGCTGGCCAGGGCAAGGTTGGCCGGAGGGTTGTTCCAGCCGTTCCAGCCGCCGGGCATGTTCAACCCTTCAGGTTCCCAGATCTGCGCTGCAGCCTGCGGCGCGTTGAATAACTGGACAGATGCAAATGCCAGGAGGCAAAAAAGCACAATGCGGTAATTTATACCGGAAAATCGTGTAGAGGTCACCATGGTTTTGGTTTTTTTAAGGTTTATCATTTACAAATATATTAAAACAGGCTGAATATATGACAAAATTTTTAAACAATTCACAAGATCGTTGATTGACAAAGGATTCAAGAGGGCATGAGCTAAAAAGATAAGCCCAAACTTAAACAAGCTATGGTCTTTACGGCCATGCCGGAAGAAGCCTTGAACAGATAGTTCAATGGCTGCGACGGGAAAAGCACGCCTTAATCGTAGAAAAAATTTTGATTTGTTCCGTCGTAAATATTCACTGTCCCAGCGGCAGGGGTGTTCCCTCCGATATCTCCCGTTACCGCTATATTTACTGGACAACTAAAACATTATTTGTTTCCCGATAAAGAAACTATTATCTTTGCGTAAACTTTTACACTATGGTTGTAAAATTTCAAGTTCAGTTTTTAGAAGAAGCAGCTGAATTTTTAGAAAGCCTTGAAGAAAAGGTGAGATACAAGATTTACTATAACATTAAAAAAGCTCAGGTAACCAATGATAAAGAGCTATTCAAAAAGTTGAATAATGAAATTTGGGAGTTTAGAACTTTGTACAATAAGTCTCATTATCGGCTTTTTGCTTTTTGGGATAAGACAGGAAATGCTGAAACATTAGTAATTTCGACACATGGAATAATTAAGAAAACAGACAAAAATCCTGTTGCCAACATTGAAAGAGCTGAGAGACTGAGAAGGTTATATTTTGAACAAAAAAGCTGATTATTATGAAAAAGGAAGCCATGAAAATATACAGTTTAGATGAAATGGTCGACAAGCATATCGGTAAACCGGGAACGCCAAAACGTGAGGCATTTGAAAGCGAATTACGCATTGACTTGCTTGGTGAAGCAATCAAAAAAGCCCGCAAGGAACGCCATCTCACTCAGGAAGAGCTGGGGCAGTTGGTTGGTGTTAAGAAAGCTCAAATCTCTAAGTTAGAAAATAGCCTTACCGATGCTCGGTTTGAAACAATAATGAAAGTGTTTAAAGCATTGAACGCTAAGGTTAACTTTAATGTTGAATTGCTCAATCAGGAAGTAAAACTCGCTTAAGCTGGAAAAAACGATTGCATTGACCAGTTCTCGCCGAAATAAATGGACCAGCCCGAAGTATTGGATAATAATAAGTTGAGATGGTCACGCTGTTCCGGTGAAGGCTGGTCAAAGTGACTATATGTAAAGAAAATTGAAAATTCTTTACATTCAGATGTATATTTGAAAGAAAATTGAAAATTCTATTCAATAGACGAGTTATTGTAAACGGATTTCAAATTACCCATCACATGAGGACCATACATGGGTGGAAAGGCCGGTCATCCTGATCACATTGCGCCGATCTTTGTTGACCACCTTAACCTTTTAACAATCAATGTATAAGAGGGGCCTAGGAGAATCGGCCAGGGATGGTCAACTCGACCGGCCTGTCCATTCAGCCAATAGTGGCAAAGTTGCAATATACACCAAATCTCCTGCGTTTGTTATAAAACACCTGTCGTAATGAAGAAAGTCCTTTTCATCGCCCTGACCATCCACGCCCTAACTTGCCACGCCCAGGATCAGCCCATCGCCAGCTATTTCCAGAAACTTTGCAATCATTACATGCTGCAATATTTTAATAAAACCGATGATAGGACAATTGCGGACCTCTGTGTCCAATATGACCTGGATGCAAGGGATTTACCTAGCCTTCGCCGCTTTTATACCATCCAGATCATGCATGAATTGTTCACAGTCAAGACTTGTGAGGATGGATCCAGGGGAGACGTCCTGAATATGCCATACTTCTGGCACTACCGCACCCCAAACCCACGGCATGCGATCCTGGTTGATGGGAAGAAAAACATTAGCTATACCAGTATTGAGCGAAAACCTTATAATTTCCTCAAGGATATGGTTGCCCCTGCAGATCGGTTCACCTGCCCAGGCCTGGAACCGTTTTGTTCATATGGCTGGTGCAGTGAGAGAGAAATGGCCTTTGCATGTCTATTATCCATAATGGGCTATACAACCCATGTTATTTCCCCTGGTAACCATGCCTATACTGAAGTGCAGGTGTCGTTTATGACTAACAAAGGAGAGAAATTTGATTTTTTAATCAATGTTGATAATACTTTCAACTCCTTAACAATATCAACTGGTTCCGGTGAACCACATAACAACGTCTATGATAAGAAAGCGTTTGATTCCGCCGAAATTGCCAGGGTCAAAGGGATCAATGTGTCGGAAAAAGCCCAGGATCGGATTGCAAAGGCTTTGGAAACGTACGTTAAGAGTCAATAATTAATGCACCAGCTACTCAGGCCAACCATAGTTCTGGTTTAATAAAGGAACTGCAGTCCTTGGAAAGAATGGGATTACTTTATTGACGGTCAAGGTAGAGTGATCACTCATTAAGGTAACTTTAATCGGTGTTGACGGTCTGGCCGATGTAGTTTATAACATCCTGTGCCGATCTTAATAGAAATAGATAACATGTTCAGGTTTTCCGAAACATGTTCAAGTTCATTCAACCGGATTCTCAAGTTCAACTTGTCATAAAGGTCCCCCAACAAAGTTTTGGGCACAGGATAGAACCCATGCTTGAAAGCTGATACCACAAGGATGTCCGTTTTTATGGATAATATGTCTCCAGCGTAGAAATAAACTGTAAATGTATTAATATTTATCATTAAAGTCCGTTATAGAAAAGGTGATCCTTTGCCGGAAATGTTTCAGTCTGCTGGAAAAGATGTGGATTGTTTGTCCATATTGCGGCGAAAAGAACCAGGATTAAAAATAGACCCAAAGCTTAGATTTGTTTCCCAGTGCCAGGCAATTTCGTGAACGGAATCCGCTAAAAAAGATGCATTAAACAAGCCTTGGAATGTAATGAGGCAACTCAATCCCGAGATTGTACTCGAAAATATACCGGTTGCGGACACCCAGCCTCTGATTCGCTTTTTTCAGATCAAATTTCCGGGGGTCGTAAAAACGGCCAGCCCAGGTTTTATATTCCTTAAACCGCGGATGCAATGGATCAGCAGTGATCTCCCTGAATTCCTCAAATCCTCCTACGCCGCCAACGTCCTCGGGGGGAGCTGCATTTTCACCGTCCATACAAACCGGTTTCCTGTAATTTCTACCCTTATCCAGGATGATTGATTCCAGTTTGATCGTCATTTGCCAGTCATCTGGAAAAGCCGGCCAATCTGACCACTTTCCGCCGGTTTTGATTGACCACCTTAACCTTTTAACAATCAATGTATAAGAGGGGTCTATGAGAATCGGCCAGGGAAGGTCAACTCCATCGGCCTGTCCAAAAATACTACATTTTTATGTTTTTCGGTTGCCTGACTAAATTCCTTATATCGATCTATCTGCAAAACATTTATTGGGAAAACATAGAGTCAACCATTGATAAAATCCTCTAAACGGGAAAAAGCCACTCGCAATATTCATCGTAAGTGGCTCTTTATCTGGCTCCTCCAAATGCTCAAAGTTGCAACTGGGAGACTTCCTATCCGGGTGTCGGAAGAATTCAAAACAGCATATGATAATTTAAGAATCATCTGCAATTAAAAAACCTCATAATTGCAGATAATGATTTAACTGCAATTATAAATTCTTATATTTGCAGAAGGCCAAATTGTCAACCATGGAGATATCCCGTTTTAAAGCAGGAAGATACAATAAGCAATATGGCTATTCAAGTTTCTCGCCTGAACCTGTAAATCACGAATGGCTGGTAAGCGATGCAAAGGTAAACCGACTGCTGAATGATGCTACCAGGAAACTTGGTGAGTTGAATGCCTTTTCGATGATGGTTCCCGATGTGGATTTTTTTATCCGGATGCATATCACAAAGGAAGCCACCCGGAGCAGCAGGATTGAGGGGACTCAAACCAGTATGGAAGAAGCCATTCAGAATGCTGAATACATCAGCCCCGAAAAACGCGACGACTGGCAGGAAGTTCAGAACTACATTAAAGCCATGAATTTTGCAATTGCACAGTTGGAGGAACTTCCAATAAGTACACGCCTGCTGAAACAAACGCATGAAAAATTATTACAGGGGGTCAGGGGCACATACAAAATACCCGGTGAGTTCCGTACTTCGCAAAACTGGATTGGTGGCGCTACGATGAAAGATGCAGCATATATTCCGCCCCATCAAAGTGAAGTACCCGAATTGATGAGCGATCTTGAAAAACTATTGAACAATGAGGATTTGCAGGTGCCACCGCTTATCCGCATTGGCATAGCACATTATCAATTTGAAACCATTCACCCATTCCTTGATGGCAATGGGAGATTAGGGCGGTTACTAATAACACTTTATCTTGTGAGCAACAAAATATTAGGCAAACCTGCATTATATCTTTCCGATTTTTTTGAACGGAATCGCTCACATTATTACGATAACCTGACCGCTGTGAGAACTCAGAATAACCTCGTGCAATGGTTAGCATTCTTCCTCGTAGGAGTCATGGAAACCGCCGAAAATTCAATTCATACCTTTCATGAAATCATGAAACTACGCAGTGAAGTGGAAGAGAAACGAATTACTACGCTGGGTAAAAAGGTTCCGCTTGCATTGCAACTGATCCGGTATCTGTACACCAAGCCTGTCGTAGATGCCGCCGAAGTGGCGAAAATTCTTGCTGTGAATATTTCAACGGCAAACCGGTTAATTCAGGACTTTGAGAAACTCGGAATCCTCAGCGAAAAAACAGGATTCAAGAGAAATCGCATCTTTATTTTTGAAAAGTATTTAAATCTGTTTGAGCGATAGCAATCCAGGAGCATTTTGCAACCACCATATCCTCTTGTCAATCAACAAGGAGAGGGGGTCAGATTGCTCCGGCGAAGGCTGGCTATGACGGGTCAGGCTTTCACCCTTTCACCGGTACCCAACAGCGGATTTTTCACAATCACGATGATTCAACATTGAAAGCCACACATCCCAAACCCGGCAGGCGTAAATCGTGGGCGAAATGTATCACTGTTATGGTTCAATTGACACGCCGGTCAAATTGACCATCCCCCGGCCGATCTAACAAGACGAGCAGATGAAATTATTACAGTTCCTGTTTCGGGTGAAACCATGACTTCAAAATAATAAATACCTGTTGAAATATGGGATTAATCTTCAGAAAGCGCATTAATCCTGGAAATGGTTTCGGTCTGAACCTGTCCAAGAATGGTGTTTCAACGGGACTACCAGACTTCGTCACCCTCTTCTAATTTGTATTTGTTCTAAATAGTAAAATATGCTATATCTTTGACAGGAATCATTTTCCTTGTCTTGGTTGATAAAACTAATTGCTGAGTCGGAACGTGGTTTGATAACCTTAAAATCTGACCATCATGAGAATTTTAACTTTTTTCATAGCAATGCTTCTGTTTTTTAGCAGCACATTGTTTGCCCAGGTGGGTATCAACGCCGACAATAGTGCACCTGATGGATCGGCAATGCTGGATGTGAAATCAACCTCAAAAGGTGCTTTACTGCCCAGGATGACACAGGCACAAATATTGGCGATTCAAAATCCATCCAATGGGTTAATTGCTTTCTGCACAACTGATAGCAAGTTATATGTTTATGTTTCAACATCATCTCAATGGAAGGAAGTTCCATATGGTGCAGGAATCCTGGGACAATCTTTTCCGTGTAATTTTACATTCACGATCAATCATATCGCCGGTGTTGTTGCTCCTGTTAATAAAACAGTTGCATATGGGACAACGAACGGAATTCCGGGTGAAGTTGCCAAATGCTGGATTACAAGTAACCTTGGCTCCGACCATCAGGCCAGTGCCGTGAGCGACGCAACCGAGGCTTCTGCAGGCTGGTACTGGCAGTTTAACCGCAAGCAGGGGTATAAACATGACGGGACAACCCGAACGCCCGGTACGACCTGGATAAGCAGTATAAGTGAAACTTCAGACTGGATAGCCGCCAACGACCCATGCAACATCGAGTTAGGCACTACCTGGCGTGTTCCAACCTATACGGAGTGGTATAATGTTGACAATTCCGGCGGTTGGACCAACTGGAATGGCCCATGGGGCTCCGGTTTAAAACTCCATGCTGCCGGGTACCTGAACAACAGCGATGGTTCGCTGTTCAATCGCGGCGCCACCAGCTACTACTGGAGTAGTACGCAGCTCGATGCCACCAGCGGCTGGTACCTGTACTTCTACAGTAGCGTCAGCTACGTTTACACCATCGGCAAGTCGTACGGCTTCTCCGCTCGATGCGTTAGAGAATATTGATTGATTTGACAATTTATTTTCAAAATTTTTTAATAGTGCAGCGCAGTATTCGGATGACTTCCTCCATTATTTCACGCTTTAACGCTTCTTGTTTTGATTCTCCGGCCTCTATCTTACCCCCCGGGAATTCAAATTTCTTAGAAATATAACTGTACTTGTTTTCTGGCCTTTGAACACATAATACCTCATTTCTAAAATATATAATTGCTGCTACAACTTCGATTTTCTTCATTTCTTTTCTAAATTTTCAACAACCTCAAGTGAACTTTTTATTTTGGTAATTTTAGTCCTTAGCTGTTTTGCAAATTGTTTGCATAAAAAGGGTCTCAGTCGTTACCTCCTGAAACCCTTGTCTGTCCTGCTCCCCTTAATGCACAAAGTTGCAACCAATCAGGTACTTTGTATATTGATTTTCACTAACTTAGAAAATATGTGTAAAGAAAATTCAATATTCTTTACATTCAGCCGTATATTTGCAAAGAAAATTGAAAATTCTATTCAATAGGTGAGTTGTTGTAAACGGATTTCAAATTACCCATCACATGAGGACCATACAAGCGAATGTTCCCTGGAAACCAATATTGCTTCCACCTGATTATGAACTTGAATCAAGAAAAATTCTAAAGCGACTACCTGCTGCACATCGTGCGCTGGCTGAACTTAAAGGCATCGGAAGCACTATTCCAAACCAGTCTATTTTACTGAATACACTGGGGTTACAGGAAGCAAAAGACAGTTCGGCCGTCGAGAATATAATTACAACCCAGGATGAATTATTTACTGCGGAGTTGAATCTGGCAGGATGGCAGTCTGCTGCGGCCAAAGAGGTTCAACACTATGCTGAAGCCTTAAAGACAGGGTTCAAGTTGGTAGCGCAATCTGAAATGATCACTTCGAACCATATTCTGAAGATCCAATCGGTACTTGAAAATAATGAGGCCGGTTACAGGAGGTTGCCAGGAACCTTACTGAAGAACACTCAGACAGGGGAGGTGGTATTCACTCCGCCGCAGGATTATGATGAGATTGTTGCAGCAATGAGCAATCTGGTTGCATTTATTAACAATGAATTGCCATGCGATGCTGATCCGTTGGTAAAAATGGCGGTAATCCATTTTCAGTTCGAGAGTATCCATCCTTTTTACGACGGGAATGGCCGGACAGGCAGGATTATCAATATCTTATACCTTATCCTTCATTCACTGCTTCAATCGCCTGTCCTTTATTTAAGCCGGCACATCATTGACAATAAAAGTCAATATTATCAGCTGCTCCAAAATGTGAGACAGAAACAGGAATGGGAACCCTGGATTCTTTTTATGCTTGACGGGATCGAACAGACCTCGCTGGACACCATCTCCCTGATCGTTGAAATCAAGCGGTTAATGATGGATTATAAACACAGAATAAGATCCAACTACAAATTTTACAGTCAGGAACTGATCAACAACCTGTTCCGTCATCCATATACAAAAATTGAGTTCATTCAGAAGGATATGGAAGTCTCACGGATAACCGCAGCCGCCTACCTGAACAGGTTGGCGGAGGATGGACTGCTTACAAAAAAGAAATTTGGGGTTGGAAATTATTATATCAACGAGCCTCTCGTAAAACTTTTTACGAGGTAACCTGTTGCAACCCCGGTATCCCTTGTCTGTCAAAGAAAAAGCCGGCATTTTGGAAAAAACGCTTGCATTGACCAGCCCTTGCCGAAATAAATTGACCAGCCTTAGGTATTGGATATTAATTCGTTGAGGTGGTCAGCCAAAATCGGCAGAGGTTGGTCAGGATCTCCGATTTTTCCAGATCCTCTCATTTTCAGGATATAAACACTTCCCAATCCGAGAATCGCAAGACCTGGGATGATCAAGCCCCATTCTGAAAGGGTAGGAATGGTGCTGATGGGTGCCCAAATTCATTCTGCTAATACATAAGCATAAGTATTATTCCCGTAAAATTATGTATTTTAAGTAAAATTCACGTAATGTAAGTGTTTTTCACCTAAATTTGTCGTAAGTAATTTTCACGACCAATGGCGAATAGTAAGAATATTTCACGGGAAATAAGTGCTTTTCACGGAATAACAGCACCTGAACAAGGAAAGTTAGTCGGTTATGGAGCAATAATAGATGCCCTCAAACTTCCTGCACCAATCCCATTGCGATTGGCGCTGATAAGCAAAAAGCGCAGACAGTATACGACAGACGGCTGGCTTGTTTTAACACCAAGGCACGAGCCTGAAGATAACCTGTATGCACATCTTGTTTTCGCATTAAAATATGAAGGGGTCAACTTGCTGTTTTTTAAAAAACTGTTTGAAAAGCTTCAACCAACTGCTATTGAAGAATGGATTGTCCGGGAACCGCAAAGCCAGTATGGTCGGAGAATCTGGTTTCTTTATGAATGGCTTATGCAGAAGTCTTTACAAGTTCCCGATCTGCGGGAAGGAAATTACATTCCACTGATAGATGAAAAGCAACAATACGCGAGCCCCAGAAGTATCAATTCCAACCGACACCGAATTAAGAACAACCTGACAGGGAATGTTAACTTTTGTCCGCTCATTACTAAAACCGCCAAACTTGAGCGTTATATTGCAGAAAACCTTGCCGATAAAACAAGTATGAAAATCAGTGGTGTTCATAAAGATATATTGTTACGTACGTCGGCATTCCTGTTACTGAAAGATTCAAAAGCATCCTTTACGATTGAAGGCGAAAATCCCACCCAAAACAGGGCTGTTCGGTGGGGTAAAGCCATCGGTCAGGCTGGAAGTAAACCTCTTAGCAAGGATGAACTGCTCAGATTACAACAAATAGTAATTGATGACAACCGATTTGTTCAAATGGGGTATCGCACTGAAGGCGGCTTTATTGGCGAACACGACCGTAATACCGGCGAGCCTATTCCTGAACATATCTCTGCCCGATGGCAGGATATTGAACCCCTGATGAGCGGATTACTGGAATCTGCCAGGCAAATGGAATCTGCATCATTCAATCCAGTTCTTACGGCAGCCCTGATTGCTTTTGGTTTTGTGTTTATTCATCCGTTTGAAGATGGTAATGGAAGGTTGCATCGGTATTTGATTCATCACATATTGACGACGATGAAATTTACCCCGCAAGGCATTATTTTTCCAGTGTCTGCTGCCATTTTAGAACGCATTTCAGATTACCGGAAAGTATTGGAATCTTATTCGCATCCCATACTTGATTTTATTCAATGGAAGAAGACCCCTAAAAACAATGTAGAAGTTCTGAACGACACCCTGGATTACTATCGGTATTTTGATGCCACGGTACAAACTGAATTTTTATTCGAATGCGTTGATTATACAATCAATACAATCATACCAGATGAGGTATCCTATCTGCAGAAGTATGATGCAATGAAAGTATGGCTGGATGATCGTTTTCAGATGCCAGACAAAACTATTGCACTTTTAATAAGGTTTTTAGCTCATAACAATGGCAAGTTCTCTCAAAGAGCCAGAGAAAAAGAATTCGTCACCATCACTGAGAAAGAGGTAAAAAGCATCGAAGAAGCATATAGGGAATATTTCGGATGATCCCCTGTACTGGAAAAATCGGAGTTCCTGACCACCCTCTGCCGATTTTCGTTGACCACCATATCCTCTTGTCAATCAACAAGGAGAGGGGGTCAGATTGCTCCAGCGAAGGCTGGTCAATGTAAGCGTTTTTTCCACCTTACACATCAAATGAGTCACACACTGTCTGTCAATTGTTTTTATCCGACAGGTCAAATGATCACGAGATAATGATATTGATATATGGCTGATAAATAGTTTATTAAACTGTTTTTTGTCAAATGTTTACACATCCGTATTCAAATGACAAAGCCAAGTTTCATACACTATGATCTATCCCTGATCGAACCCTCTTTTGGTTCTCCTTTGAATGATTTGTTCATTGAGTTTGATCACCTTCGCAGGAAGCGTCTTGGTGGTTCAACCCATCCAAAGGTGTTCTTTCGATTAAAGCACATCTTCCATACTCTTGAGAGCATTGGTTCTGCCCGGATTGAAGGCAACAATACAACTATTGCAGAGTTTATTGAAACCAAACTGGTCGAAGCCAAAACCATTCCCTCCGGTATCAGGGAAATCCAGAACATTGAAAAGGCAATGTCATTTATTGAGGATACCGTAAAGGATTATCCGATCAACAGGGCATTTATCAGCGAGATGCATAAAATGATCGTTGATGGTCTCTCCCCGGGCGAAGAAGGCGATGTCATAGCCGGAGAGTATCGCAAACACAATGTAAAAATTGCGAAGTCTGATTATACACCGCCAGACTGGATAATGGTGGAAGATTATATGAATGAACTGGTCAAATTCATAAACCATGATGACAGCCCCAAGTATGATTTGCTTAAGGTGGCCATCGCACATCACCGTTTTGTCTGGATACATCCTTTCGGCAATGGAAACGGAAGAACGGTCCGGCTTTTTACTTATGCCATGATAATCAGGCTGGGATTTAATGTCAGCAATGGCAGAATTCTTAACCCTACTGCCGTGTTTTGCAGCAACAGGAACACTTACTACCAGAAATTATCCGAAGCGGATGCCGGAACAGAAAGCGGAATGTTCTCCTGGTGCGAATATGTCCTGGAGGGTTTGAAGGAGGAGATTGAAAAGATTGATAAACTTCTGGACTATGATTTTCTGAAACAGGAAATCCTTTTACCTGCAATTACACATTCTAAGGAGAGGAAGTACATCACGGACATAGAAGCCAGGATATTGAAACGCGCTGTTGAGAAGCCGCTTATCCAGGCTTCGGACATCAAAGACCTCTTTGCGGGTCAGGATAATGCGATCATTTCCCGCCAGATAAAGAAACTGACAGAAAAGAAGATGCTTGCTCCTGAAGCGATAGTACTCATTCTCTTTTAGATAAATTTGACCACCTTACATCAGGTAAGACATTGAAATTAAAGAAAGCCATAAAAGTTTTTGAAGCGTCAGGTTGACCGTTCCTGACGCTTTCTTTTTGGTTTGTTCAGTGTTCCGAAACGCTACAGAGCGTAATGAATTTTTGCTAACTACATCCTCTTATTACCAATGACCATCACTGGAAAAAACGGTCAAACTGAACACTCCTCTTGCCCGATTTTAAACCGACCACAATCCAAAACGCCTATTCTGTTTAAAAATAATGATTAATCACTATTATACCAGTTGGTTGTATTACCTGATCAAACATTCTTGTTCCGTAGGCACGTAATATGGGTAGAATATTGATATTGCGTGAGGTTATCTCGTCCCGTACGGGACGAAATTCATCACCACCACCCCTTGCTACCCATCTTTGGTCCCTCCGGGACCGGTTTTTGCAGAAACAGATGCCGCTGAGGTTTCCCTTGGAAACCAATATAAGCCTGAAAAACCCTTGTAGATATTGATAAAATTCATTACTGGTAAGATTGTGATTAATCAAATAAAAATAAACGAAATTTTACGGATAACATCAATCCAACCAACAAACTAGTAAGATTTTCTGCCAGGTTCTGGTAAAATTTCAATGATATTTCCCCCACTTGATACCTGTCCAGCCCGATAACAATGTGGGTTTTATATTTTCGTAATGGTTTGCCCTACAACAAAATCAGTGTTTTCCCTACAAATACTCTTCAAATAGATAATTAAATTAGTGAGGTTGGAAAAACCGTTAATGTCGATCAACTTTTCCGCTGGTTACAGGTTGGTTTTGATGTGTTATTTCAACCATATACTGATGTCCGGGCACATTGACAAGCCGTAGTAAATTTCAAATGAATGTATTATGAA
This sequence comes from uncultured Bacteroidales bacterium, assembly GCA_903926565.1. GTDB lineage: Bacteria > Bacteroidota > Bacteroidia > Bacteroidales > FEN-979 > CAIVAT01. The sequence continues at coordinate 2,406 of CAIYJU010000204.1, read as the reverse complement.
AACTGCTTCCAGATTATTAGCCGTATCTTGTGTGATCTTATTTTTCTGTGTATTTACTTCATGTAAAAAGTCTTCAGACAGCCCGACTGTTTCAGGGATAAACCCTTTTACCAATGGAGGAAATGAAAGAAATATGATCGTTGTTATCAGCGATATACACATGGGCGCTGACATTGCTTATACTGCAAATAAACAAAACAGGGGGTCTCTTGTAAAGTTGCTTCAACAGATTAAAGCGGCTCCGAATGTTAAAGAACTTGTTATTGCAGGTGACCTGGTTGATGAATGGTGGGTGCCTATGTCAGTAGACACTTATATGGGAAACGGACAGAGTGGTTTTGTACAGCGTGTCGCATTAGCAAGTTCAGAAGTGTTTGCTACCCTTAACCAGATAATTCAGGAAAACAAAATATTTGTTACTTATGTACAGGGGAATCATGATATGGGAGTAACTGCTGCGAATATTAACCTTATTCTCCCAGGGATAAATCAGGCGCGGGATGCACAAGGCTTAGGCACTTACATTCCGGATAGTATACCTGTTTTGGCCATTGAACATGGCAATCGCTATAGTTTTATCGCCTCACCTGACCCGATTTCAAATTCAGATAGCGTGCCGGGTTCTTTTTATCCAACAGCATATTTTGCCAATAGAATACAAACGACCCATTTGATGCAAAAATGTATAGTAGCCGGCGACACTTTAGCCGAAATAACCCCGAATACTGTGGTTTCTGAAAGCCAGACTTTAGCGTTTTACTATTGGGAAGGTTGGAAGGTAGGGTTAATGCAACAATTTCCCATTAGAAATAAATTTGATGAAAAGATCATTGTGACCAATATTAATGGATTCACAAAAACTTATTCAGTCAACGATCTAGTACCTTATCAATTAATTCCCGGAGGATTTATTGATATGAACCTTTTCAAAGGGGTATTTGACAACTGGGAAGAAAGACAAACCATCAACAATGTGGCAGTCCATATCCCGGTTGCAAGGGCATTTGCGAACCAGGTTAATACTGATAGTATAGATGTTCAGGCAAATATACAATACTTTAGTAATCCAAACTCCACTATAAGAATCGTAGTTTTTGGACACACACACATAGCTAAAATCATTCCTTACATGACTATTCCGACGCATTCAGCGCCACCCATTCCGATGCATTCAGCGCCACCCATTCCGACGCATTCGGCGCCACCCTGTTATGGTGCTTTTTTAGCAATTAACGGGAAAGTGAAAGGTCAACCGACCTGACATTCCGACGCATTCGGCGCCACCTGACCAGGCGGATTTGTAACAACGAGTACCTTGCTAAAAACAAGGTACGATGGCTAAAAAACCAATCACGATGTTACAAATCAAACGTATTCTACAACTTTGGGCACAAGGAGAGTCCAAACGTAAGATCGCTCAGATACTTCATTCGGGGCGTCATACTATCGACAGCTATGTTTTGAAGATCGAACAATCCGGCATAAGCCTGCCGTTGTTAATCAAGCTTTCTGATGCGGATTTAGCATTGCTGTTCTATCCTCCGAATAAGGATCCTCAATGTGATCAGCGCTATGATGATTTAACGACAAAGCAAAACTACTTCAGTAAAGAACTGACCAGACCTGGAGTTACCAAGTTCCTCCTTTGGCAGGAATACAGACAGGCATCACCTGAAGGTTACAGTTACTCCCGTTTTTGTGATCATCTTGCATCCAATAACCGAAAGAGTGCTGCTACCATGCATTTTGAGCATAAACCTGGAGAGCGTGTTCAGATCGATTTTGCAGGCAAACCACTAAACTACATTGACAGATCAACCGGTGAATTGATCTTTTGCCCAGTCCTTGTTTGTGTGTTGCCATTCAGCGGGTATGCTTACGTTGAAGCCCTTCCGAATGCATCTCAGGAACATCTGTTCCCAGCTTTAGGCCGGTGTATGAGCCATTTTGGTGGCGTGCCGCAGAATGTGTTAAGCGACAACATGAAACAGTATGTTCACAAAAGTAACCGCTATGAGCCGGTCTTCACAGAAGTGTGCGAACAATGGTCGTTGTATTATAATACAACGCTGTCAGCCGCCAGGGTGTCAAAACCCAAGGACAAGCCTTCGGTTGAAAACTCGGTTCACCTGGCCTATATGCGTGTTTATGCGCCCTTGCGGAATGAGGCTTTCTACAGCCTGAAGGAACTAAATCAGAGCATTCTTGCAAAACTTGAAGTACATCACCGCATTGCTTTTCAAAAGCGCACTTACAGTCGGCTGGATCGTTTTGTTCAGGAGGAACAAATACTTCTTAAACCGCTTCCGGCTGAACCTTTTCTTCTCAAACACACAGCCTTGGCCAAGGTGCAGAAAAACTACCATATCATTCTCGGGGAAGACTGGCACCAGTACAGCGTCCCGT
>CAIYJU010000203.1 GCA_903926565.1 uncultured Bacteroidales bacterium | reverse complement strand
TATCTGATTCAAAGGTGATCAAATCATTGATGTGCTCAATTTATCCATAGACATATTCAACTTCAGCTGAAAAACTGACGGATCCGAAATAATCGTTATAATTTAGTGTATTCATGGTTTTATTATTTAACTGCTTGTAATACAACCTGATCAAAGTTTATTTAAGTTCTTCAATTTTCCTATGATCATTTCAAGAATGTACTTTTTCAGTTCTTTTTGTGGATGAGGTTTATGAAACATTATTTTATCATTTAATTCCTTGTGATAAAACATCACTGCCGACCCTGCCGACCTTTTCCTTTCTTCTTCAACATATCCAAATCCCCTCAACAAGGTAACCATCTCATTATAAGTAAAGTTGTGAGGCAACCGGAGGAGTTTCTCTTTCAATTTTTCATGCCTGCTCATGAAGAAAATTTTATACAAATATAGAGATAATTATTCATTTGCAACTAATAATTGGTTGCATATATTGAACTAAGTCTCTAATTTACCAAAATAAAAATCCGCTTCATATCCTTTCGCTGAACAGGTGTAAATGATATCTTTGCTCCCTGATATACCAACGCAAAACATTATGAAGACAACCATCATCCTGCTGATCCTCCTTTCGGGGGTGTTTTCAGTATTTACCGCCAGGCTTTTCTCCCAGCAACTTCTCATGCTCAACCAGCCTGTTCAGAATTCCCTGGCTTATAATCCCTACGGGAATTATCCTGCCTATCAGGGGACCGACCTGGGCGTAACTTATTCATCGGGAATGACCGTCCTGAAAGTGTGGTCTCCGCCGGCAGAAGAGATGAAACTGAAGCTTTACAGGACTTCAACAGGAAATGACCTTTTTGAAGAGATTTCATGCCGCAAGGATGCCGACGGAGTCTGGACAGCGGAACTAAAGGGTGACCGGAAAAACCAGTACTATACTTTCCAGGCCAGGATCGGCGGGAAATGGAACGATGAAACAACCGATCCTTACGCCAAAGCGGTGGGGGTGAACGGAAAACGGGGAGAGATTATTGATCTGAACGAAACAAACCCGGCCGGTTGGGAAACCGACCATTCGCCCCTCCTGAAGAGCCCCGTCGATGCCATCCTTTATGAACTGCACATCCGTGACCTGTCGGCGGATCCGAATTCGGGGATAAAAAATATGGGGAAATTTCTTGGTCTCACCGAGACCGGTACAAAAAACAGTGCAGGTCAGAGCACCGGAATTGACCACATTGCCGAAATGGGGATCACGCATGTACACCTGTTGCCGGCGTTCGATTTCATCACGGTGGATGAGACAAAACCGGAGGTTCCCCAGTACAATTGGGGATACGATCCGCAAAACTACAACACACCCGAAGGGTCCTATTCAACCAATCCGGAAGATGGCAGGGTGAGGATCCTGGAATTCAAGAAAATGGTGATGTCGCTGCACCAGAAGGGGATCGGGGTGGTTATGGATGTTGTTTACAACCATACCGCGCGAATTTATGAGTCGAATTTTGACCTGCTGGTTCCGGGCTATTATTACAGGCAATGGGAAAAGGACGGAAAATACAGCAATGCTTCCGGGTGCGGCAATGAGACAGCCTCCGACCGTGCGATGATGCGGAAGTTCATCCTTGAATCGGTATCATACTGGGTGAGGGAATACCATGTAGACGGCTTTCGTTTTGACCTGATGGCCATTCACGATATGGAGACGATGAACCTGGTGGCTGAAACGCTTCACGCCATCAATCCTTCCATCCTGATTTACGGAGAGGGGTGGACGGCAGGTGATTCACCCCTTCCGGAGAAATACCGCGCCCTCAAGAGAAATGTCGGAAAGATGAACGGTATTACAGTGTTCAGCGACGATATCCGCGACGGAATCAAAGGCAGCGTTTTTGACAGGAAGAGCACCGGGTTTGCCAGCGGAGCCATGGGTATGGCCGAATCCGTTAAATTCGGGATTGTCGCTGCAGGCGAACACCCGCAAATCGACTACTCCAAAGTGAACTACTCGAAAGAGCCCTGGTCGAAAAACCCCGGCGAGGTGATTAATTATGTTTCATGCCACGACAATCATACACTGTTCGACAAACTAAAAGTTTCCCGGCCTGACGCATCAGAAGAGGATATTGAAAAAATGGACAAGCTGGCAACCACAATCGTGCTTACATCACAGGGGGTTCCATTTTTACACGCCGGCGCCGAGATGAAAAGGTCAAAAGGCGGCGAGGAAAACACCTACAAAAAGCCGGATTCAGTGAACCGCATCGACTGGGAGCTGAAAAACAGGAACCGCAGGATGGTTGCATATTACAGGGAGCTGATCGCCCTGCGCAAAACACATCCTGCCTTCAGGATGCAAACCAACGAAATGATCCGGAAGAACCTGGTTTTTCTGCCGGTGGATGACCCGCAACTTGTTGCTTATCAATTGAAAGAACATGCAAATAATGATCTCTGGAAACAGATCCTGGTTATTTTCAACGGCGCTTCTCACGAAGGTCGGGTGGCTTTACCTCCTGGCACCTGGAAGGCGGCACTTCGTGACTATCAATTCTTTAATGACGAAAAGACCTTTTCGGGTGTTGTTACTATTGCACCGGTTTCTGCCATGATCCTTTACCAGGATTGATGATTTAATTCTTAAGGTTTTTTATTTTTGTATTTCAAAAAAATAACGGCACATCATGAAAACCAGACTCGTTTTATTATCGCTTTTCCTGGCATTTCTGACTGCAGGGAAAGCCAGCGCCCAGCAATCCATTCTGATCTTTTCCGAAAAAGGGGAAAAGTTCACCCTATCTGTTAACGGATCCCAGCGAAATGACAAACCGGCCTCCCTCGTTGATACCGATCGTCCCGGGGGGCCAACCTTTAAACTCCTCATCAGGTTTGAAGATAACACGATTCCCGATCTCACAAAAACCGTGTTCAACTCACCCGGGGCGGCCATGTATTATGTGATCAGGAAAACAGACAAGGGAAAATTCATTCTGGACAAAACCAATTCAGAGAGTGTTCCTCAGAAAGAGCCTGCTGCAGTCAAAGAGGATCCCACCGTTAAAAAGGAAGACAAACCCAAAACGGAAGAGCCTGAAAGTGAAGCCAAACCCGCCGGCGGTAATGGGAAAGGTTGTCCTAACCCGATGAATGAAGCCGATTTCCAGGTTTCCCGGGCCATGATCTCCAACGCACCATTCGACGGGCCGAGGCTGAGCCAGGCAAAAAAACTTGCCGACGCACATTGTCTCACTACAACACAGATCATCGAGGTGATTTACGTCTTTTCCGGTGACTCACCCTGCCTGAATTTTGCGAAATATGCTTACCAACACTGCAATGATCCGGCTAATTATGATCGTGTTAAGGATGTACTGCGTAAATCGAGCCAGGGTGAGTTGCAGAAGTACATTGAGTCGGTGAAATGAGCGATGAGCATTATATCGCTCCCAGTTTTTTCCCCACTTTTCTGAACTTATCCAGTGCAAAGCCGATCTGCTCCATTGAGTGGGCGGCACTGATCTGCACCCTGATACGTGATTTGCCTTTGGGTACAACAGGATAGTAAAAGCCAATAACATAAATACCTTCTTCGAGCAGCTCGTTGGCAAACTCCTGCGAAAGTTTGGCATCGTTGGGAAGATGACCGAACAGGACGGGCACAATGGGATGGATTCCAGGAACGATGCGGAAGCCAAAATCTTCCATTCCCTTCCTGAAAAGTTTTGTGTTTTCAAACAGTTTATCCCTCAGTGCCGTGGTTTCCGAAAGCATGTTGAGCACTTCCAGCGTAGCACCTGTAATTGCCGGTGCAAGGGTGTTTGAGAACAGGTAGGGCCGCGACCGCTGGCGAAGGATCTCGACAATCTCTTTTTTAGCCGAAATACATCCTCCGGAGGCACCGCCCAGCGCCTTGCCAAACGTGGTGGAGATGATGTCAACCCGTCCCTGGGCGTTGCAATGTTCGATGGTGCCGCGGCCCGTTTTGCCGACAAACCCGGTGGCATGCGAGTCATCGACCATCACAAGGGCATTGTATTTTTCAGCCAGGTCGCAGATCTTATCAACTTTGGCAATGATGCCATCCATGGAAAAAACACCGTCGGTAACAATCAACTTAAACCTTGCTTCCCCGGCATCCTGGAGCACCTCCTCGAGGTCGTCCATGTCGTTGTTCTTGTACCGGAAACGCTGTGCCTTGCAGAGCCGTACCCCGTCGATGATGGAGGCATGGTTCAGCTCATCGGAGATGATCGCATCCTGTTCGCCGAGCAGCGGCTCAAACACACCGCCGTTGGCATCAAATGCCGAAGAGAAGAGGATCGTGTCTTCCATCCCCAGGAACTCACTCAGTTTTGCCTCGAGGTCCTTGTGGATCTTTTGTGTGCCGCAGATAAACCGCACCGACGACATCCCGAATCCATACCGGAAAAAGGTATAGTTTGCGCCCGCCATCACCCGGGGATCGTTCGACAAACCCAGGTAGTTGTTGGCGCAGAAGTTGAGTACCTTCTGGCCGTGGTCGGTTTTGATCTCCACTCCCTGCGGCGTGACCAGGATGCGTTCCTTTTTATATAGTCCTTCGGAGATGATCGAATCAAGCTGTTTCTGAAGATGCTGCTGAAAGTTCCCGTACATAATTGGATTTTTGGTATTAGGGAAGCAAAATTAAGCATTTACATGGATATTTATCTTCAGGCATCAGCTCTGGTTTTAAAATAAAAGGTGTGAAAATTTAGTAAGAGAATTAAATTTAAAGAACACATTCACCATTTTTTATTAAATTTGGTGAATTAATTCACTGAATTATGATAAATCGAGAACTATCGTCCATTATCCGTGGGCAGATGTTTGAAGGGAAATCCATTATTATCCTTGGTGCACGGCAAACAGGAAAAACCACATTGGTCAAGGCATTGCTGAATGAACTAAAACTTGCCTCCCTATTCCTGAATTGCGATGAACCTGCAGTAAAATCCCTTCTCGACGATGTTTCCACGATGAGATGGAGACAAATTATTGGCGAAAACAAGATTCTTGTTCTTGATGAAGCCCAGCGAATCAAAAATATCGGGATTAAAGTCAAGCTGGTAACAGATCAAATCCCCGATGTCCAGGTCATCATCACCGGATCGAGTTCACTTGAACTGGCTAATGAGATAAGCGAGCCGTTAACAGGAAGAAAATGGGAGTATTTTCTTTATCCGGTTTCCTGGAAAGAATTGTCGGTCAAATATAATTTGGCAGAACGGATGCAGCAGGTAGAGCAAAGGATGATATTCGGGATGTACCCTGAACTTATCATGAAACCAGGGAGAGAAATGGATCTTCTGAACAACCTTGCAGGCAGCTATCTTTACAAAGACTTGCTGGCTTATAAAGGGATACGCCGGCCCGATCTGCTGGAACAATTGCTTCGGGCCCTTGCATTGCAGGTCGGTAATGAAGTGTCGTACAACGAACTTGCCAATCTGCTTCAGGTTGATAAGAACACAATTATCACCTATATCGGATTACTGGAAAAAGCCTTTATCATATTCCGGCTGTCTCCATTCAGCAGAAACCTGCGAAATGAAATATCAAGCAGCCGAAAGATTTACTTCTTTGATAACGGCATACGTAATGCCCTGATCTCCAACTTTAATCTTCTTAATAGCCGCACTGATGCAGGCGCTTTATGGGAAAATTTCATGATTAGTGAGCGAATAAAATGTAATCATTATCATCGTCGGTTTGTAAATATGTATTTCTGGCGCACGCACGACCGGAAAGAGATTGACCTGGTCGAGGAGTCAGGTGGACAATTCGATCTTTTTGAATTCAAATGGAGTAAGCCTAAGAAACAGAAATCATTCGCTTTCTTCCAGGCTAATTATCCGGTAAGCAGGGCTGAAATCATTACCAGGAATGAAATGGAAACTTTTATTTAAGTGGCGGACAGGCGGATGGTGATACTCCTGGTGTAACTAATTTAATCGTACTTTTGAACCTTGATTCAATCCTAAAATCTCATTTCTAACCAATAAATCTGCGCCAATCCGCGGCTTTTTCCGCGTGGATCTGCATGAAACAAAAGAATATGGAAAACTTTACCGCCTTCAACCCCACCACCCTGCACTTCGGGAACAACATCCTCCCAACACTGGGCATCACTTTGAAACAATACGGCAACCGGGTGCTGCTTGTTTACGGTAAAGGATCCGTGAAGAAAAGCGGCCTCTACGACCGGATCATGAATGGCCTGAAAATGGAGGGCTTCGAGGTATGCGAATATGGCGGCATCAAGTCGAACCCGGTGATCGAAGATGTGGATGCTGCCGCTGCCATCGGCAGGCAGCACAACGTTGACGTAATCCTTGCCGTGGGTGGCGGAAGCGTGATCGACTCCTCAAAGATCATCGCGGTCACCATCCCTGTACAAAACCCGGGCTGGGACTTCTTTACCGGAAAAGCAACTGCATCCAAAGCCATTCCATTGGTCGCGGTGCTTACCCTGGCGGCTACCGGCACCGAGATGAACCCGTTTGCAGTGGTTTCCAACCATGCCCTGGGACAAAAATCGGCATTTGGTTCTCCCCTCACCTTTCCGAAACACTCATTCCTTGACCCTGGATTGACCCTCACGGTTCCCAGAGATTACACGGCCTTCGGCATCGCCGACCTGGTCGCACACTGCTTCGAAGCGTGGTTCGGAATCGGGGAGCCCACCCTCACCGATCGTTTTGTCATCTCCATCGTAAAAGAAGCCATGGAATATGGCCCGAAACTCCTCGGCGACCTCACGAATTACGAATACCGGGCAAAGATCATGTTCGCCGCCACCATGGCGCTGAACGGCATGACAATGTACGGCCGGTCAACGGGCGATTGGGGAGTGCACAGTGCCGGGCATTGTCTCTCTTTGTTGTACGATGTACCTCATGGTGCTTCACTCACCATTGTTTATCCCGCATGGATGCGTCATTTTAAACCGCAGATGGGCAAGCGTATTTCACAGCTCGGTACCGCACTTTTCGATGAACCTCTTTCCGCTGACCAGTCGATCGACCGCATCGAAGCTTTTTTCAAATCGCTTGGCTGCCCGGTGAGGCTGTCTGAGATGAATATTCCGGACACCAGCAAGCAAAATCTCCTTGAATCCATGATCCACAGCAAGGTGAGTGGTGGTCATGTAAAGATGAAGGAGGAGGATTATCGGGAGTTGATTGGGTTGTATTTCTAAATGACAAGGTGCCGGGGTAACAGGGAGGTGTAATCTGACTCCTTGTTATATTTCCGGGTCTCCCGGGTGGACGAATTCCCTGAAATTTTCAATTGTGATGCAACGGTCTGTGCTGGAATATGAATTGGAAAATGTAGTGGGAAGCCGTTTTGCACGCTTTGAATTCCACATAAATTCGAAACCGGATATTTTGGAATTTGACTCTTCAACATAATCAACTTCCTGCTGTTGCTTGGTCCTCCAGAAATATTGCCTGACGGATGATTTGCTGTAAGCCAGGAATTTTCCCCGTTCGCTTATTAAAAAATTCTCCCACAAAACACCAACGTCTTGTCGCAACTGTACAGCCTGGAATTGTCCGATAACTGCATTCCTGATACCATTATCATAAAAATAAATTTTCCTGCCGGATTTAATTTCATTGCGAAGATTACGGCTGAAGGAAGGCAGGCGAAATATGACACAGGCCCTTTCAAGAATTTCAATGTAGCTTGTAACTGTTTTTTTTTACAAATAATTTTACAATTCCCGTATGGTTATAGCCAAACAGGAATTAATTCCCGTATGGTTATGTTTTTTATGGTAGCCGGCTGTGCCATTGAAGTCCACTGACAACCTAGTTTTGGGTAGCTTTAATCCGTGCCCATGAAGAACGCCTGATGTATGAACTACCTGTTAAAGAGCCAGATGGTAAACGACAAACGCCGATTATAAACTTCGTGAATCTTCGTGAAATCTCTGTGGATCTTCGTGAAAGAAATTGACTGTCTTGGGAGAATACACTTCAATGTTATATTCTATATTCCGGGAAAATGTTATAATTCATTGAACGGCTCTATTACCAACTAATAAAGTTAGAAAAACGAAAAAGTTGTGTATAAAGAGTACCCGGGCGGAGAGGGGGTTGGGGGGGTGAGGTATTGCTCACCCTATCGCCCTCAAATTCAACCCCCTAAGCTTTGGTGCAAACTTCGAGGTAAACCCGACGATTCCGAGGGTCATGATGCCGCCGAAGATCACCGAGGGGATCAGTCCCATGAGTTTTGCCGCAACGCCTGACTCAAACGAGCCGATCTCATTGGAAGAGCCGATGAAGATGGCATTGACCGATGCCACCCTTCCCCGCATCTCGTCGGGGGTAAGCAGTTGCATGGCCGTGGCCCGGATGATCACGCTGACGTTGTCGAACATGCCGCTCAGCATGAGCAATCCCATCGAAAGATAGAAATTCCTCGACAGGGCAAAACAGATGATACTCAGCCCGAAGCCGGCAATCCCGATCATCAGGTACCTTCCGGCATGGACCATCGGAGGGCGGTGCGCCATCACCAGCGACATGGCCACGGCACCCACCATGGGCGCAGCACGTAAAAAACCCAGCCCCTGCGGACCAACCATCAGTATCTCTGCGGCAAATACAGGCAGCATGGCGACAGCTCCGCCAAAAAGTACTGCGAACATATCGAGTGACATGGCGCCCAGCAGTACCTGGTTGTTAAACACAAATTTCAACCCCGAAGAGAGCCGCTGATAAAGGGATTCACCCGGCTCAAACTGAGGCATGGGGCGGTTTTTCACCATGCCCAGCAAGACAAGTGCAATGAGTAAAAAGAACAGTACGGTGAGGTAGGCGACCCTTACGCCCAAAAAACCGTAGATCAGTCCGCCGAGTGCCGGACCGGTGATGGCCGCCACATGCCACATGGTGCTGCTCCAGGTTGAGGCATTGGTGTATAGGTGTCGGGGAATGAGTTGCGACATCATGGCGATGATCGACGGGTAGAGGAATGCCCTTGAAACGCCCGAGATCATCACCACCAGGTAGATCGGGAACACACCGAATGCTGCAACAATCCCAAGTGATTTAATGGAGAACAAAAACAGCAGCGTGGTTCCTACCAGGAACAGCAGGGTAAACCAGACGATGATGCGTTTCCTGTTGTACCGGTCTGCCGCATGACCCGCGAAAAGTGCTGTTGCAATATTTGGCAGGGCTTCTGCCAGCCCGATCAGCCCCAGTGCAAGCGGGTCTTTCGTGAGTTCATACATCTGCCAGCCCACGATCAGCCCCTGCATCTGGAAGGCAATGGTGGTGAAAAACCTGAACGTCAGGAACAGCCTGAAATCACCTACCTTTAAAACGGCATACGCATCGTGCTTGACAGATGGATTTTCTCCTGTTGACATTTCAGTTTGCTGTATTCAAAAAAACCCGGCCATAACGACCGGGTTTTTGATGCATTTAACAAGTTGGCTATTCCTCTTCCTTCTCCTGGTCTTCGTAGGCCTTGAGGAGTTTGTCCTGGATATCTCCCGGAACCTGTGAGTATTCGGCAAACTTCATGTTGTACGTAGCACGTCCGCTGGTGATGGAGCTGAGTGCGGTGGAATAGCGGTTGAGTTCAGCCAGGGGCACCTTGGCCATAATCTTCTGGTAGTTGCCTTCGCTGTCCATGCCCATGATGACGGCACGGCGGCCCTGTAAGTCGGTCATGACTTCACCCATCTTATCTTCAGGAACGATCACCTCCACATCGTAAATCGGCTCCATGATCTTCGGACCTGCATTTTTGAATGCTTCGCGGAAAGCGTTACGGCCTGCCAGTTTAAATGAGATTTCGTTGGAGTCGACCGGGTGCATTTTGCCATCGTAGATATTAACCACAATGTCGCGGGCATACGAACCGGTAAGCGGTCCCTCTTCCATCTTCTCCATAAGACCCTTCATGATGGCCGGTAAAAACCTGGCATCAATGGCGCCACCAACGATACAGTTGTTCATCTGAAGGCGTCCGCCCCAGTCGAGATCAACCACATCGCGTCCGCGGATGGGGAATTCAGTCTGGTCGGCCATCCCCTCTTTGTAAGGCTGGATGGACATGTGCACTTCACCGAATTGTCCGGATCCACCTGACTGTTTCTTATGGCGGTACATTGCCTTGGCAGGTTTTGTAATGGTTTCACGGTAAGGAATCCGGGGTGCATAAAATTCCATCGGAATCTTTTCCAGCACCTCCACATGCCACTTGGCCAGGTTGAGGTGAAGCTCTCCCTGTCCCTGGAGTATCATTTGTTTCAGCTCCCTGGAATATCCCATGATCAGGGTCGGGTCCATCTTGGCAAGTTCATGGAGAACGATGTTGATCTTCTCATCATCAGTGTTGCTCTTGGCCCTGACTGCTGTTCTGAATTTAGGATCAGGAAACGTGATTTTTTCAATCACATCATCCGGATTCTTCAGTGAATTCAAGGTATTATTGGTAAAAGAGTTCTTCAATTTGATGGTGGCGCCGAGATCTCCGGCTACCATTTTATCAACTTTTTCGCGGTTCTTTCCATTGATCACAAAAAGCTGTGAAAGGCGCTCTTTCGACTGGCGGATTGGGTTCACCATATCCATGGCTTCGGTGATTTCACCTGAATAAACCTTAAAATAGGAGATCTCACCAAGATGCTGCTCAATGGATGTCTTGAAAATAAATGCGGATGCGGGATCGCTCGATTTGCAACTCAGCACTTTACCATCTTTGGTCTTCTGGCCGGGCATTTCATTCGGTGCAGGAACACAGCCTGTGATAAATTCAAGCAAACGGCCAACACCCATGTCATGTCTTGCACAGGTACAGAACACCGGGAAAATGGTGCGGTTGATTAATCCTGTTTTCATAGCCTGGAGCATCTGCTCTTCGGTAAGGACTCCTTTGTCGAAGAAAACTTCCATCAATGCTTCATCCTTGGATGCCAGCTCTTCCATCAGGGCGGCATTCATCTCTTCAGCCTTATCTTTTTCGCTGGCAGGGATGTCGGAAATTTCAGGTTTTCCGCCGCCGGCAGTAAACTTATACTGCTTCATTTTAAGCAGGTCGATGATGGTGTTGAATCCTGAACCTGCGTTCACCGGATATTGAATCAGGGTGACATTCTTGCCAAACTGTGCCTTCATCTGGCGCAGCGTTTCGTCGAAATTGGCATTCTCCTGGTCAAGATGGTTCATCACAAACATCAACGGGGTGTTGGCGCGGGTGGCATATCTCCAGGTAATCTCGGTACCTACCTCCACGCCATTCTGGCCATTGACCATCATGATGGCAGTATCAACCACACGAAGCGCTGAGATCACCTCTCCGCAAAAATCATCGAACCCCGGGGTGTCGATGATGTTAATCTTCTTATTATCAAAGAGAGTGTAAAGGATTGTAGCAGAAACAGAGTTTTGACGCTCAAGTTCAATCGGACGATAGTCGGAAACCGTGTTCTTGTCTTCCACTGATCCCCTGCGGCTGATCACCCCTCCTTCAAAAAGCATGGCTTCTGCTAAAGTAGTTTTACCTGATTTGGCGCCCCCGATGAGGGCGATGTTGCGGATTTCGTTGGTTTGATATACCTTCATGGCAGCTAAGTAATTATATAAATGATTGAAAATAATAATTTTCGTGAAAGGGCCACAAAATTAGAAATTTAAATGAATATAACAAAGCTCCGGCAGGAATAAAGAAGGAGGAATTATGAATTAAGAATCAATCTATTATGAACAGTGTGCGGGGTCAAACGAGATTTACCTTCTCCCTGATCACATCCCACCGATCTCCCGACATTTTCGATCCCATGAATTCGATCACATTGCCGGCAAGTAATGCACCAAGTTCACCGGATTTACTCAAAGAGAGCCCCCTGGCCTGCCCGTAGAGGAACCCCGAAGCATACAGGTCGCCGGCGCCGGTGGTGTCGATGGGTGACACCTCAATCACCCCGATGGAATACTGATCCTTCCCCGATTTGATCATCGAGCCGCTGCTTCCAGTTTTAACGACTGCAATCTCTGCAATTTTGCTGATCTCATGCAATGCCTCTTCCGGTTCCAGCCCGGTAAGTGCCCTTGCCTCATCCTCGTTGGCAAAAACAATGTCAACGTAGTCGGTAATGATAGACAACAGGAAGTCCCTGTTGGCCTCCACCACATTGTAACTGGCCATGTCTATTGAAACCACCAGCCCGTGCTCCTTGGCGAGCTCAACCGCCCTGCGGATCAGCTCATGATTCTGCACCAGGTATCCCTCTAAGTGAAAGTAGGAATACCCTTTGAAGATGCTCGATTTTAAATTTTGCACTGTGCTGTCTGCACTTTGAATTCCCAAATGTTCCGCCGACAACTCGATCGCCGCCCCCAGGAAGGTCGCAAAAGTCCGCTCTGAATCTGGGGTAACCAGCGCAACGGCCCGACCTGTCTCCTGACTGCTGTGGATCAGATGGGGATCAACGCCAGCCTGGATAAGATCACGTACGAAGAAACCACCCAACTCATCTTCTCCTACCACCCCGATATAACCGGCGGGGGCGCCAAGCATCGCAAGCCCGTGAATGGTATTGGCCGCTGATCCACCGGCAGAATGGCTTTTCTGATAATTTTTCAGTGATGAAAGGACTGCATTGCTGCGTTCCATGTCAACCAGCTGCATGCTCCCTTTGGGCAAGCCCAGAAGTTCAAGGATGTTGTCGCTTTCAAGCGATATCATAATATCTACAAGGGCATTGCCCATGCCGAGGATCTTTTTCATATCTTTTTTTTAGGAAGGCAAAGGTACTCAGATTTGGTCATTCCAGTGATATTTTCAACAAAATCCATCACCTTTTCAGCCCGGCTCATGAAATAATTTCCATTTTTCTTCGTATTTACTTTATTTAGACACAATCCAGATGTGGATCAAAAACAGTTTATTCATCTCAGGCTTTTTGATGCTGACTTTTACCGCTTGTACCCAAAACCAGCACCAGGCAGCTGTTTCAACTCAACAAAATATGGAACTCAGAAAGCTCACCCCCGAAGAAGAGCGGATCATCGTTCATAAGGGCACAGAAGCCCCCTATTCGGGCAAATACGAAAAATTCAATGAAACAGGGACTTATGTCTGCAAGCGATGCGGCACCCCGCTTTACCGTTCAGCAGACAAGTTCGATGCCCACTGCGGATGGCCCTCATTCGACGATGAAATTCAGGGGGCAGTCAAAAGAATTCCAGATCCCGACGGCATGCGCACCGAGATCGAGTGCGCAAAATGCGGAGCTCACCTCGGGCATGTCTTCCTGGGAGAAGGGCTCACGGATAAAAACACGCGGCATTGTGTGAACTCCATATCTCTCGACTTTATATCGCCGGGCTTAAGCCCGGCGCTGGTAAGCCCGGCGCCGGAGAGCACGGCCACCGATACCGCCATCTTCGCAGGTGGCTGCTTCTGGGGAGTCGAATACTATATGCAGAAGATCAATGGCGTGATTTCAACCGAAGTGGGTTATACCGGGGGGAAAACCGATCATCCAACTTATAAGGAGGTTTGTGCGGGAACTAGCGGCCATTACGAAGCCATCGAAGTGGTTTTTGATCCGGCCAGAACAACCTTTGAAGCCGTGGCTAAAATGTTTTTCGAAACCCATGATCCCACCCAGTGGAACCACCAGGGTCCCGATTATGGCGAACAATATCGTTCTGCGGTGTTCTACAGAACGGAAGAGCAAAAAGCGGTCACAGAGAAACTGATCTCCCAGCTGAAAGCAAAAGGATTCAGGGTCGTAACAGAGTTAATTCCGGCAAAAATATTCTGGAAAGCTGAAGATTATCACCAGGATTATTACGACCATAAAGGTGCCACGCCGTATTGCCATGGTTATGTGAAGCGGTTTTAACGATCGTCTGTAGAGGATTTTTTGTTACCTTGCCACAGGTTACCCATTCATCCAACCACCAGGCGTATGAGTTTTCGTTTCAAGACCCGTGAAGTCCTCCTGTTCATCCTGATCTCCCTTGGGGCTTACATGGTATTTATTTTTGGCTTTGCCTGGATCTATTACAACACGGGGAGCATCACAATGACACCGTACTCCACACCATACAATCATCCGGGCATGGAGCCAGGTTCCAATAAAATCAATTTCGAGAAGGCGGTCTATTTCAGCATTGTCTCTTTTCATACCATCGGTTTTGGCGATATCCACCCGGTCTCCCAGCTTGGCCGCCAGATCGTGATGATACAATCCACCATTTCACTCTTTTTCACCTCCATATTCTCAGGATTCCTGGTCTATTTCGTCATCAAACGCCCTCAGGATGTGTTCACTACAAAAAAGGTATACATCCGCCACCGCAAAGACCACTATGTTTTATCCCTGCGGCTGGGCAACAAAGGGCGGGATATCATCGACCTGAAAAGTAAATTTGAAGCCTGGACGATTGAGAACAACAGCCGGATCAGGGTTTTCCGAACGGAGGTAGACCTTCCCGACCTGGAGAAGATCCTCTATTATGACCTCAACCTGGATGCCCCTGGCAGTTTACCCCTGGTCAGCGCATTGCGTGATGCACTGGTGAACGGAACCCTGCTTCACATGAAGTTTTCGTTCATCGGCAATGACATCAAAACCGGCGAACAGGTTGCATATGCACAGTATTACGACTCCCGTCACCTCAGTTTCGGAACCATGTTTCTCAATGTTTACTCCTGGGATCCCAACGGCAGAAGAAGAAATTTCCGCTGGGGAAATTTTGAACGGATCGAGCCGATGGATCAGCGGCTGCAGGATAAATTTTTAACCCCGGCCTGAAAACCTGGAAGGTTTGTTCCTGCTCGTCCGTCAGCCTGTCCCCGAGTTAACAATTATTTAATATTCAACTTTCTACGGTTATTCAAAAACTTTTTGTACCTTTGCACCCCCTTAAAAATTACAATCAACATGCCATTAAACAAACTTAGAAATATTGGAATTGCGGCACATATCGATGCCGGAAAGACTACGGTTACCGAGCGTATCCTCTTCTTTTCAGGCACCAACCGCAAAATGGGCGAAGTACACGACGGAGCCGCCACCATGGACTTCATGAAGCAGGAACAGGAACGCGGGATCACCATCGCTTCCGCCGCCATCACCTGCGCCTGGAAAGGCCACCAGATCAACCTGATCGACACCCCGGGCCACGTTGACTTCACCATCGAGGTGGAGCGTTCGCTGCGCGTCATCGATGGCATGGTTGCCGTGTTCTGCGCTGTCGGAGGCGTGGAGCCCCAAAGCGAAACCGTGTGGAACCAGGCCGACCGCTACCGGGTGCCCCGCTTTGCCTTCATCAACAAGATGGACCGCACCGGCGCCGACTTCCCCGCCGTCGTTGCCCAGATGAATAAATACCTCGATGCCAACGCTGTTCCCTTCCACCTTCCGATGGGCGCCGAAGAGCATTTTGAAGGAATCATCGACATCATCTTCCGCAAAGCATATATGTTCAAGGAGATGGAGCAGATCGAAACTGAAATCCCCGAAGAATACAAGCAGAGAACCGAAGAAGCCCGTGCATGGGCCGTTGAAAAACTGGCCGAATTCAACGATGAGATCATGGAACTGTTCATGGAAGACAAACCTGTTTCTCCGGAACTGATGAAGAAAGCGTTGCGTGCGTCTACCCTCAAACTGCTCATCACCCCTGTGTTCTGCGGTGCTGCCTACAAAAATAAAGGTGTTCAGATGCTGCTCGACTCCGTGGTTGACTATCTTCCCTCCCCTGTGGATGTTGGCGCTGTAACAGGTACCGATCTCGACGACCCGGAAAAACTGCATACCATCCACCCTTCGCCAAAAGAACCATTTTCAGCCCTGGCATTCAAACTGATCCACGACCCGTTCGTTGGTCAGCAAACCTTTACCCGAATCTTTTCCGGCACGATCAGAAGCGGCATGCAGGTTTACAATGCAACAAAAGGCAAACACGAACGCGTTGGCCGTATCTTCCGCATTCACGCCAAAGACCGTGAAGAGATTTCGGAAGCAGGCCCGGGCGACATCGTGGCCCTCATCGGGATGAAGGTCACCAAAACCGGTGATACCCTTTGCAGCGACGAACACCGCCTCCTGCTCGAAACCATCCACGTTCCGCCCAGTGTCATCGAACTCAAGATCAACCCCGCCAAACGTGCCGACCAGGCCAAACTCGGCGAAGCACTCCACAAACTGACCATGGAAGATCCCTCCTTCAACGTCAGGTTTGATGAAGAGACCGAAGAGACCGTGATTGCAGGGATGGGCGAGTTGCACCTTGAGATCATCGTCGACCGCCTGCTCACCGAATTCAAGGTCGAAGCCGTGGTAGGCGAACCTGCCGTGGCCTTCCGCGAAACCATCACCAGCGAGGTGGAATCAAACTACAAGCATTCCAAGCAAACAGGTGGCAAGGGCCAGTTCGCCCACATCCTGATGCGCATGGAGCCCAACGAAGGGAAGGGTTACGAATTCATCGAGAAGATCAAAGGTGGCAACATTCCTGCCGAATACATCCCTTCTGTGAACAAAGGAATCCTGAAAACACTGGAACGCGGCGTCATGGCCGGATATCCTGTTGTTGACGTGAAAGTGGTGCTGCTCGACGGCTCATTCCACCCGGTCGACAGTTCCGACATGGCTTTCCAGACCTGCGCCTCCATCGGGTTCAAACAGGGCTTCATGAAAGCTGATCCCGTACTCCTCGAGCCGATGATGAAGGTGGAGGTGAACACCCCCGACGAATACATCGGCGATGTGGTGGGCAACCTCAACCGCCGCCGCGGAAAAATCGAAGCGATGCGCCGTTACCGCAAAGGCTCCCAAAAAGTCAACGCCTTCGTGCCACTCATGGAGATGTTCGGATATGCAACACAGCTCAGGAATATCTCCAGCGGCCGTGCCAACTACTCCATGGAGTTCTTCAAATACACTCCGCTGCCAAAACTCCTGCAGGAAGAGGTGCTGAAGAAGATCGCCGACGAGAAGAAGGCAGCCAAATAGAAGAGCCGTTCACGATTGACGATTTGACGATTGACGATTTCAGATTGAATTGTTTGATTGACGATTTACGATTGGGCAGCACTAATCGTAAATCAGTTAATCGGAAATTTATTCGTCAATCGTAAATCTTTTTTTCATTCCCTTATGTGATGCTCCATTTCCTGTGGAATCACAAGTGAAAGCTCAATGATTCCCCTGAATTCCCCATCCCTGAACCAGGGTGACTGGTAGATGATCTTCTTCACCCCACGCTTCTCGATGGTGTAAACATTTTTCCGGCCTGTTGTCATTATCTCCAGGATCTTCCTGCGGGATGCCTCTGAATGGCATTCCAGCAAATCCTTTCCGATCAGGCTGCTGCCTCCGTCCTTTTCATAGTGGGCCAATGCCTTTTCATTCATATATATGATCCTGCCCTGTGCATCGCTCACGATCACATTGCCATCAAGTTTCTCGATCCATTCCATAATAAGGGGTTTTTGCAAAGGTCTGCAAAAGATTCAAAATTATTGATACAACAGACTTTTTTGGTAAGATAGCCTGGTTATTTCACGAAGTGAAAACAACAACCTTTCCCCCCCCTTAAAAAAATCCTCCGGAAATTTTATCCTACATTTGTAACGAAAACCAAAAATTCACATCTAACCATTAAATTGAATTTTATGGAACCAAAAAGAATATTCCGTTCAAAATACAACCGTGTGCTGGGTGGCGTATGCGGAGGACTGGGCAACTATTTCAACCTCGACCCGGTACTCATCAGGGTCGCCTGGGTCGTCTCATTCTTTGCGCTGGGCGCAGGATTTCTGGCTTATCTTATTGCGTGGATCATCATCCCGGAGGAGCCGGTTTAACGGGCGGACCGGTAGTGTGGAAAACTATTAATATTTAACTCTTTTTCCTGCCCCTGCCCTTTGGCGCCTTCCCGAAAAGCCGCTCAACCAGTGACTTCTTTCGTGCTTTCTCTTCATCGTCGGAATAGTAGCCGTATCCATAGCCATAGCCGTAACCATAGCCGTAACCATAGCCGTAACCATAGCCGTAACCGTAGCCGTAGCCATACGAACCCTGCTCCAGGTCGAAATCATTCAGCACAATGGCAATATGCGGGGTGTTGTGCGACTCCACATCACGGATTACAGAGGCAAATATCTTTTTATGGGTAACACCCTGCCGCACCACAAAGAGGTTGGCATCGGAGTGTTTCATCAACAGGTTTGCATCGGTAACCAGGGCAACGGGCGGGGTGTCGATGATGATGTAGTCGTACATCGTCTTCAGTGTTGCAAAAAGCTCAGTGCACTTTTCGGACGCGATGAGCTCGGCGGGGTTGGGAGGAACCGGCCCGGCCATCAGGATGTCGAGGTTCTCGATGCCCGAGAACTTGATCACCTCTTCAAGGGTGTTCTTGTTGCTTAGGCAGGAGCTGATCCCTTCGGTGTTGACCAGGTTGAAATCATCGAAGATCCTCGGCTTGCGAAGGTCGAACCCCATCAGGAGGGTCTTCTTCCCGTACAGGGCAAAAATGGAAGCCAGGTTCACAGAAACAAAGGTTTTCCCCGCCCCGACCATGTCGGAGGTGATGAGGATCGTTTGCTGCTCCTTGCGCTGGAGCAGGTAGTTGACATTTGTACGAACCGTACGGAATGCCTCAGTGCTGGTTGAATTCGGTGAGTCGATTACCACGCGTTTCCCCTTTTTGCTGTGCAGCAGGTTTCCCATGAAGGGCTTTGAGGTGATCTTTTCAATGTCTTCGCGGGTGAGGATCGTTTTGTTGAAATAGGATTTTCCAAAGATATAAAGGAGTGGCAGCATCACCCCCAGGAGCAGGGCGATCAGATAATTCTGGTTCTTGTTGGGGAACACCCGGTTTACCCCGGCATGGGGTGCCTGGTCAATGATCTCATTGTCGGTCGTGTTGGCCGCCCTGGTGATCAGCGCCTCCGAACGTTTTTGCAACAGGTAGGTGTACGAGGCATCGATCAGCTTGAATTTACGTTCGATGCCGAACAGCACCCGCTGGGTTTCGGGGAGTTTGTCAATAAGAGAAGTCACCTCCGACATCCTGCCCGCCACCTCTTTCAACATCGCCTCATTTGAGCTCAGTGCATTGCAGGTGTTTTCGTAGAGGGCCTTTTTCGTGGTGGCGATCTGGTTGTCAAGGGCAACCATGTTGGGGCTGCGCTCCATGGAGTATAGGGAACTCTCAGACCGCTTTACGTAGAGCTCGGTTAACTTGGCTGTCAGCCCATTCAGCATGGAGTTGTCAATCCCGATCGCCGCGGGGACGATCATCTCATCGAGTTTTTTGTTTGTCTCGATGTATATCTTCATGTTCTTCAGGTAGTTGTTCTTCACCACAAGAACGGCCTTCTCATCCTGCAACTGCATCATTTTGTCAAATACCTGCTGCGCCTGGGCATCGAGGTTCATGATCTTTTTGTCGGTCCTGAAATTCATCAGCCCACGTTCCGATGTATTCAGCGAATCGCTGATCCCGGTGAGTTCCCTGTCTATGAAGTTGATGGTGAGGGTAGCTACCACGTTCTTCCGTTCAAGGCCGCTTGCGATGTATTGATTGGTTAGAACATTTATGAAATCGATGGTCTTGGCAGCGTTGGTGCTCTTCATCTTTATTTCAACCACGGAGGCATCTTTCTTGACTGGTGCCACGGTGTACCCCCTGAACTCATCGGTAAGGCTTCCATAATCGCGGAACATGAAGGAGAACGATTTTTTATAATCCCGTTTCTCATCAAAGTTGCCGTTAAGCACTACCTTGAAACGGAAACCTTTCTGTTCCACCACCTCGTTGACACGACAGGTGCTGTTGAATTTTATATTCTCCAGCCGGTTGGGTACAAACTCCTTTTGGGCAAAGTTGTAAAAGGAGACATCTTCCGCCTCCGCCTCCAGTGAGTACTGGGTCGGTGACCGGAAAATGAGGTTAAAACTCATGTTGACCGCCTGCGGAAAGGTGGTATCCATGATCACCAGGAAGGGAGAATCTCTGTATAATTCCGTGGAGGTGTAAAAAGGATTCCCCTGGTAGAGCCTTTTGAAGGCATCCACCGGGTTCTGCCGGTAGAATTCGCGGTAAAGGAATTTATCCTTGCTGAAATAAGCAACCTCAAAGCCGGCTTTTTGCACCGTGCGGTTTACGATTTTGTAAGAAGAGATTCTTTCGATCTCGTTCTGCAGGTCCTGCATGTTGTTGAACATGCCGATTCCAAGCATATCCTGGGGGTTCACCTTGTTCTCCTTGTAATCCTTGATCAGCACGGTGCTGCGTACCTCATACACCGGCCGTGCATATTTGTTGAAGAAAAAGCTGATCAGCAGGGCAAGAACAATCGCGACAGCAAAGAGGTACCAGTAGTGCAGGCATTTGTATAAAAACTCTTCGTAGTTAAAGGAAGGTTCCTCCTGGTGATCAAAATCTCTGAGACGGTCGTTCATGTACTAAAATGTTTTTACGTAATTGATCAGTAAAAGCGTGGTGGTGAGTGAGGCGAGGACGATGGCCCACGGGAAGGTGGAACCCAGTCCCCAGCGTTTGTACCCGAGGGGTGAAATATAGATGATGTCGTTGGGCTGAAGATAATAATAGGGTGAACTGAGGATATCCTGGCTGGTAAGATCAAGATAATGAACCTGCGAACCTCCCTTCACCTGGCGGATAAGGGCCACCCGGTTGCGGTTGGCAAATTCGGTCATGTCTCCGGCTGTCGAGATGGCTTCGAACACATTCAGGTCATCCTTATAGACCGTAAACTCTCCCGGCCGCATCACCTCCCCAACCATGGTCACCCTGAAGTTGACGGTTTTCACTACCACCGTGGTCTCTTTGAGATATTCACCAATCATCTGCTGCAATACTGCCTGGACCTGCCCGACAGTCAAATCCCTTACATATACTTTACCTACAATGGGAAAATCAATGTTGCCATCTGAGTTTACCGAGTAGCTGTTCAGGTAGATCGAGGCATCGTTTGCAAAATCGTTGTATGAACTCGATCCCGACTGTTTGTTGAAAAAGAGATAGGCCTTTTCATCGAGGGCATAAACACGGACGTAGAGGTTGTCTTTCGCCTGCAACCTGTAATCCGCGTCATGCTTGTTGCGCTGGAAATTCACGGTATCAGCGGCCTGTACCTTCTGCAGGTATTTGATCTTCTTCTGGGGTACGCACGATGCCAGCAAAACCGCTAATAACAGAGAAAAAAAGAGTGGTTTGAAGCCCTGCAAATTATTGTTTTTCATGGAGTACCCAAATAGGACTGGCAAAAATACAGGTTTTTTTCAAACTTCTGTTACAATTCTTCAGGAAGATGTAAAACCGCAATTAACTATCTTTGTCCCCACTTAACACTTAACTTAACACTTCCATTATGGTTTCTGTTTCCCCCGCCGGCGAATCTTTCGCACTTCCTTTGAAATCTGATTTCGATTCTGAACTCAAACGCATTGAAAACCTGGTTGCTGCTGCCCGCCTCGAAAACAAGGAGATTGTAGTGGTCATGGGGCTGGGCTTCGTTGGGGCCGTGATGGCTTCCATCGTGGCCGATACCAAAGATGCCAATGGCCGTTCCACCAAATTCGTAATCGGATGCCAGCGCCCCAGCGCACGCTCCTTCTGGAAGATCCCGCTGATCAACCGTGGCGAAGCGCCTGTCAAGGCCGAAGATCCTGAAGTGGATGTGCTGATCAAACGCTGCGTGCTTGATGAAAAAACCCTTGTGGCTACTTACAACAGCGACTGTCTCCAGTTCGCCGACTGCGTTGTGGTGGACGTTCAGTGCGACTTCGCAAAGAAAGAGCTCGGCAACATGAAGAGTGGAGAGGCCGACATGGCCGCCCTCGAAGATACCATGAAAACCATCGGGGAGAAGATACAGCCGGAATGCCTGGTGCTGATCGAAACAACCGTGGCTCCGGGAACAACGGAGTTTGTGGCATGGCCGATTTTGAAGAAAGCTTTCAGCCGCAGGCAAATTTCAAGTGTGCCGCTGCTGGCACACAGCTTCGAGCGGGTGATGCCCGGTAAAAACTATGTGTCGAGTATCCGCGACTTCTGGCGGGTATGTTCGGGATGCGAGCCTGTTTCCAGGGCCCGGGTTGAAAAGTTCCTACATGAGGTACTGAACACCAGGGAGTTTCCACTAACTGTCATGGACAGGCCTATCGAATCGGAAACCACCAAGATCGTGGAAAACTCTTACAGGGCAGCCATCCTGGCCTACCTGAACGAGTGGAGCCTCTTTGCCGAGCGCAACGGGGTGGACCTCATCAAGGTGATCGATGCCATCAAAATGCGCCCCACCCACAGCAACATGATCTTCCCGGGTCCCGGCATTGGCGGCTACTGCCTGCCCAAAGATGGCGGACTCGGCTACTGGGCCTACAAACACATTCTCGGCTTTGAGGACGGAGACAAGGTGTTCCGCATCACCCCGGAGGCCATCGACATCAATGACACCAGGGCACTGCATGTGGCCGAACTTACCCGCGACGCCCTGCGCAACATGGGCAGGTACATCGCAGGATCGAAGGTGCTGCTTTGTGGCGCCAGCTACCGCCAGGATGTGGGCGATACCCGTTACAGCGGCAGCGAGCTGGTGGTGCGCAAACTCACAGAGATGAGCGCTGAGATCACCATCCATGATCCCTATGTCGATCACTGGTATGAACTCGAGGAGCAGGATACCTACCCTTCGCCAGAAAGCTCGTGGAAACGATTCTTCCGCAACCAGGAGAGCCTGAAGCAAAGTGTTGTGGAGAAAGACCTTCCGGCGGCCATGAAAGGTGTTGAGGCGGTGATCCTCGCTGTTCCCCACCACCAATATCTCAACCTCTCACCCGACGACATGGTAAACTGGGCCGGCGGGCCCATCGCCGTGATCGATGCCTTCGGTATTCTCAAAGACAATGAGATCAGACGCTATTTCGAACTTGGCTGCGAGGTGAAGGCGTTGGGAAGAGGACACCTGGCAAGGCTGAAGAGAGAGGTGCGGGGATAGCTTCCCCGGGAACACTTTCCCCTGAAAGAATTTTATCCTTTTGAACAAGCATTGGACCCTGGAATGTCAATTCAGGTAAAATTATATCCATTTACCTGATAACCATAACATTTGAGGAGATAAAATGCATCTATATTTTTGATTTTATGTTATTTATACTAATTTAAAACATCACATTTTATATTCAATCAACACATTTTTTTTGTATCTTTGCACCAACTAAATCTATCCACCATGAAAATGAAATCTATATTTTCTTTGATTTTTCTATTGATTTTTAGTTGCATTGCCTTCGATCTTTCAGCTCAGGTTGGGATCAACGAGAGCAATCTAAGTCCGGCAAGCAGTGCCATGCTTGACATCAATTCTTCAAACAAGGGACTCCTGATACCCCGGATGAGCACTGAAAGCCGCAACGCAATTCCTTCACCGGCAACTGGTCTTCTGATTTACAATACTTCTACCGATCTTTTCAATTATTTTGATGGCAGCTACTGGTTTGCTATTGAAAAAACCGCGGTCTCCCCCAATATCGGCACCATCAGTGCGGGTGGCGGTGTAGCCATTTCCGCTCAACAGAACATACTGCCTGATAATTCTGCGATGCTTGACGCAAGCGATCCTGTCAGGGGCTTTTTACTTACAAGGACCACCCCCGGGGCAATCAATGCACCTGCTGATGGTTTAATAATTTATGACATTTCAGATAACCTGGTAAAATATTTTTATGGCACTGAATGGTATCCGGTATGTGCTGTAAGCACCGGGATAACCGGTGCAACAGGAACCCAGGCTTCTGTTGGTGTTGGCATCAACAACACCAATGCAAGTCCGCATCCTTCGGCAATTCTTGATGTCTCTTCCCCCAATAAAGGAGTCTTAATCCCCAGGCTTACGACTGCGGAGCGGGACGCCATACTCCCTGCAACCGGTCTGACCATTTTCAACATCTCTGCAAAAACAATCGAATATTACAACGGCTCCTCCTGGGCACGGATGAACATCATTCTTCCTGCAAGTGTCAGCATAACCTCCACTGCGGTCTCTGTTTGCGAGGGAACTGAAATAACCGTAACCGCGACAGCGGTGAATGGAGGGGGATCACCCGCTTATCAGTGGAAAGTTAACAATCAACCTGTTACAGGTGCAACAAACGTTACCTACACGTTCACCCCGGTTAGCAACGTCACCGTTACCTGCGTAATGACCTCTTCAAATCCTTGTGCAACCGGAAATCCGGCCACTTCCAACCCGATCACAATTACAGTTAATCCTAATCTTCAGGCCAGTGTAACCATTGCTGCTGTTCCTGCAGGAGCCATCTGTGCAGGGACTTCCGTAACTTTTACTGCCACCCCTGTTAACGGTGGCATCAATCCAGCATATCAGTGGTTTATCGGGGCCAGCCAGATTACGGGGGCAACCAATTCAACTTTTACCTCTCCGACCCTCGGCAATGGAACAGCAATCTCCGTGGTGATGACATCGGGCCCGGTACCCTGTCTGACCGGTTCTCCTGCAACCTCCAATCAGATTGTCATGATTGTGAACCCGATCCCATCGGCAGACCCGGTGGGTAATTTAACTTATTGTGATGGGGTCATCACTGCCCCGATTGCATTCAATGGTCCGGTCGCCGGAACAACCTTCACATGGACAAACAACAATCCATCCATCGGACTCGGAGCAAACGGCACCGGAAATATCCCTTCATTCACCGCGTCAAATAACGGTATTACTGCAATAATTGCAACCATCACCGTTATTCCGGCTGCAAACGGATGCACCGGACCACCCATGTCTTTCACATTGACCATTAATCCAACCCCAGGCGTAAACCAGGTGGCAAATCTTGCCTATTGCAACGGTGTTACCACCTCAGCAATCACATTTGGAGGCCCGGTTGCAGGTACAACCTTCTCATGGACGAATTCTGCTCCATCCATCGGACTGGCAGCCAGCGGTACGGGGAATATCCCTGCGTTTGTTGCCACCAATAACGGCCTAGCCCCTGCAATTGCTACCATCACCGTCACACCGGCGGCAAACGGATGTATCGGAATACCGTCGGTTTTCACGATCACCGTTTACCCGACAACCACGGTAAACCAGGTGGCTAATACATCCTATTGCAATGGAGCAGCCACTGCAGCAATAACTATTACCAGCCCGGTTGCTGGTACATCTTTTACCTGGACAAACAACACTCCATCCATCGGCCTCGCAGCCAGTGGAACCGGATCCATCCCTTCTTTCACTGCAACAAACCCGGGTTTTTCAACAGTTATTGCGACGATC
>CAIYJU010000202.1 GCA_903926565.1 uncultured Bacteroidales bacterium | reverse complement strand
TTTCCAACCTGCAGCTTGAAATTTTCTACCGCAGCATCTTTCACAAGGCTTACAGTACAACCACCAAAACCTCCGCCGGTCATACGGGTTCCAATCACTCCTTCCACCTTATGAGCCTCTTCCACCATGGTATCCAGTTCAAAACCGGTTACTTCGTAATCATCCCGAAGTGAATAATGGGAGCCATTCATCAACTCTCCAAACCGAACCAGGTTGCCTGCCTTAAGTTCCTTCACGGCATCTTCAGTCCGTTTGATTTCACTCACAACATGTCGTGCCCGGTTGCGAACGGTACTATTTTCAATTTTATCTTCAACTTTCAGGAAATCCTCCCAGGATAACTCGCCCAATGCCTTGATTTTAAAGTAGGGCTGAATAGCCTTAACGGCGGCCTGACATTCGGCAACCCTTTCATTGTACTTGCCGGAATCCAGTTTGTGCGGACTGTTGGTGTTGGCAATGACGATTTTGATTCCATCCAGAACAACCGGTACCAGATCGTAGGAAAGTGTATCGCAGTTGAGGAAGATGGCATGGTCCTTTTTTCCCATGGCGGAAGCGAACTGGTCCATGATGCCGCAATTAACAAGGGCAAATTCATGTTCAGCTTTCTGTCCCATCCTGGCCAGTTCAATTTTGTCAATTCCAAAGCCAAACTGGTCGTTGATAACAACAGCTGTAACAACTTCCAGGGCAGCTGAAGAGGAGAGTCCGGCTCCAGTGGGAACATCTCCATAAAACAAAAGATCTGCACCTGAATCAAAAGTCAGGTTCTTCTTCAGGAATTGAGCAAAGACCCCTATTGGATAGTTGACCCATTCCTTACCAATGGGTTTATTCAGGTCTTCGAGTTTAACTTCAGCTTCAAATGCAAAATCCACAGAAGCAAATCTTACCGATTTCCGTTGCACTTTCCTAACGAGGCAATAAATTCCGAAGCTAAGAGCGCAAGGAAATACAAATCCACCATTGTAATCGGTATGTTCACCAATAAGGTTCACTCTTCCCGGAGAAAAATAGCCGTTGATTTCACCGGGACCGAATTTTTCAATAAACTGTTGTTTAAGCTGTTCGACCGTCATTTTGTAATTATTTATTTATTTATGATAGTATGGGAAAGCAAATATAAGGAAAAACAAGGTTAAAGGTTAAAGTAAAAAGAACCAAGGTTAAAGTGCCGGACTCCGGAGTGAATCTTCCCGGGTGCGTCCTTACTTTAACCTTGGTTCTTTTTACTTTAACCTTTAACCTTGTTTCTTTAACCTTGTTTTTCAGATTGTTGCAAAATAAATAAGCCCCGGCTCATTTACATGAACCGGGGCCTGGTTTAAGACGGCGGCGACCTACTCTCCCACTGTTACGCAGTACCATTGGCGCTGACGGGCTTAACTTCTCTGTTCGGAATGGGAAGAGGTGGAACCCCGTCGCTATAGCCACCTTAATGACTTTAGGATCGTTTAGCTTTTGATGATCGCATCTTTCCCTGATTTGTACACGTATTCCGCACAAATGCCGATCGATGCTTCAGTACACACGCAAGGCTTTGCGTCTCTACAAGCTGATATTATCCAATATCTTAACACGGAGGAAGAAACTACTTATATCAAAAAAACCCTAGTCAGGACTATCCTGCTCCAGTAGAAAGTTTCGGGTAATTAGTACTGCTCGGCTTTGACATTACTGCCTTTACACCTACAGCCTATCAACGTTGTCGTCTTCAACGACCCTTCATGGAGACCTAATCTTGAGGGGGGCTTCGCGCTTAGATGCTTTCAGCGCTTATCCCTGCCACACGTAGCTACCCAGCGGTGCTCCTGGCGGAACAACTGGTACACCAGCGGTATGTCCAACGCGGTCCTCTCGTACTAGTGTCAGCTCCTCTCAAGTCTCCTACGCCCACAACAGATAGGGACCGAACTGTCTCACGACGTTCTGAACCCAGCTCGCGTGCCACTTTAATCGGCGAACAGCCGAACCCTTGGGACCTTCTCCAGCCCCAGGATGTGACGAGC
>CAIYJU010000201.1 GCA_903926565.1 uncultured Bacteroidales bacterium | reverse complement strand
GTATTTTTGAGGATAACAAAGGGCAATTGTGGTTTGGCACTTGGCAAGGCTTATGCATTTTTGATGGTGAGAAATTCGTGAATGCCCGAGACAAAGAACCTTGGACAAATTAGAAATAACTGTTGCTACGAGCCTGCAACTACATCAAAACTAACGTAATGTTGCTTTTCAAAGGCTCTGCCTTTGATGCAGTTGCAGGCCAGGCGTTAGTTGAAATGAAAATTTTGAGTTCACAAATTAGTAATGTATCTTTGTTCAATGGACAATAAGGAACATATAACCAAAGCGTTGAAAGATAATAAACTAGACTTGTTTGCAAGGTATCATCTGACATCTATTGGAATTTTTGGCTCATTTACAAGAGAAGATTTCCGGGATGATAGCGATATTGACATTCTTATTGACTATGATCAACCTATTGGGATTGAATTCATTGATCTTGCAGAAGAACTTGAGAAAATTCTAAATCGCAAAGTCGATCTTGTTTCAAAAAACGGGGTCAAACCAAAGTACTTTGATGAAATTCAAAAAGATCTGATTTATGTCTAAACGGACTCCACGACTTTTACTTGAGGACATTCAAGAATCTGCGGTAAAGATCCTCGAATATACCAAGGATCTGACATTTGCCGAGTTTTCTATAGATAACAAGACAATCGATGCCGTTATACGCAATTTTGAAATTATTGGGGAAGCATCGAATCTGTTACCGGATGAAATAAAAGATAAGTATCCGGAGATTGATTGGCACAGAATTCGAGGATTCCGTAATCGTGTCGTCCATGACTATTTTGGTGTTGACCTTCAAATTGTATGGAAAATCACCTTTGATCAAATTCCAGGACTCATTTCTGAAATAGTCAAGATAATTCGGCACTTCTGACGATAATAAACTCACTTCAACTAATACAGCAACTAAGCCCCATACTGCATATTTCGTAATTTGCTGTCAGGATTGACTTGCAGTCTGTCGTCCTATACTTTGATAACTTATGAAAAAGTTTTCCGTTGTTCTCAGTTTTTCCCTAATCTCAATCCTCGGCTTCCCCCAGTGGAAATGGCAAAATCCTTCGCCGGCAGGTAATCCGTTGTATGCCGTTTTCTTTACCGATCCTGCCCACGGTTATGCAGCCGGTGATGCGGGAACTATTCTGAAAACCACCGATAGGGGCTCTACCTGGACAGTCCGCCCGGGAGGGTAGGATGTTACATGCTTTTCTATATTCTTTACAAATGAAAATACGGGTTATGTTGCCGGGATGAAGCGAAGAGGGGGAAGTGTGATACTAAAAACCACGGACGCCGGAAATTCATGGAATACCGTGTTATCAGATACGGCCTCAGGATTATATTCAATTTATTTCCCCGGCAGTAACATTGGTTACAGCGCAGGCCTGGGAGGGGGAATGCTGAAAACAACAGATGGCGGTGACACATGGACGCATCAGAACATTGCTCCTCATGCCAACATAATGTCACTTTATTTTACCGACGATAACACCGGGTATGCCGCCGGTTATGATGATATTGATTTTACAGGGATCCTCCTGAAAACCATCAATGGCGGAGTAAACGGGGATACCTTGTTGTACTTTCCCAATTTTACCAGTTTGACTTCTGTTGTTTTTACCGATGCCAATACAGGTTATGCAGTGACCGCAACAACCGGAATTAGTTCGCCTGAACCTTCAGTAAAAATATTGAAAACGGAAAATGGAGGATCTTCCTGGAGTGTATTATCAGGCGGAGCAACTTTGAGTTCTTGTTTACATACAGTTTTTTTTCCTGATGACAGTACCGGTTATGCAATCGGCGATTCGGTGGGAATGTACTCTTTTCCTCTCTATCCGATGATCCTGAAAACCATTGACGGAGGGAATATATGGAACAAGGTTCCCTTTCCGGCCATGAGCAACATCTCTTTTAGCTCTGTATTCTTCACAGATGCAAATACCGGGTATGTAGCTGGCGGAGATGTAAATTATCTGGCATCCATCTCAAAAACCACAGATGGAGGTGAAACATGGACGAATTTACAATTACCGGTAAATTCATGTTATGTAAGATCAGTTTACTTTGTTACTCCTTCCAAAGGATATGCTGCCGACTGGTGTGGAGATATTTTCTATACCACCGATGCAGGTTCATCCTGGGTCGCCGATTCAAGCAACACCTGGAATGATCTTTATTCGGTGTTCTTTCCTGATTCGACAGCAGGGTATGCCGTTGGGGAAATGTCGACCATTTTGAAAAAAAGTATCGCAGGATCAACATCTGTGCCCGGGAAACAACCCGGAATCACCACGTATAATTTATGGCCTAACCCGGCTGACACTAAAATTACGGTCAGCAGTGAAAGAATGTGGAATAAAGAAATAGAGATCTCCATTTTAACGATGAGGGGAGAACTTCTGTTAAAGGAAAAATACCACTTTCAATATCAAATCCAAATGGATGTCGGAACCCTGGTACAAGGCATCTATTTAGTTAAAATACAATCAAAAGAAGGGATTGAGGTGAAGAAACTGGTTATTGATTAATCTGCAGTGCACATGCATTAACGAAGCCGTTAGCCAATGGCAGGCCGGCCGTACACAAAGTATGTGCTTTGACAACTTGTTCACTTGCGGTGAAAAAGTAAAATAATCGTCGCATAAATGCGGTAAATAATTTGTTCATTTATCGCACAATAGTTTTAGGAAATGGAAAAATACACCAAGGATTGATGCTACTCCCAAGTTACAGGATAGTTTCGTACCTTTGTTTATTATGGATAACCTAAAAAAATTAAGCATCGGACTATTCTGGGATGTTGAGTCCGATTCACTTGATTTAGAGCATGACTCGGATTTAATAATCATGCGGGTTCTTACCCGTGGAACATGGGAAGACTGGAAGATCCTTAAAGCTGGGGGAAGTTCGGGTCACAGGTGAAGCCATTGATACGCTGAATTGTTTTGTTAACAATATAAAAGTTGATTTGCTTGCATATAAGTATCCATTAATCGACGAAATGTTGATCATTGACAACATCCGGATGGCCGGCATCGGCGACATTGCTGCCATGTAATCCGCAGCCTCACCTGGTTTGAGGATGCCGAGAAAGAAAAAGAACCGAGGTTATTGAAAAAATATTCATGGAAACAGGTTAAATTATTGATCATAGAGTCGGTAAAAAAAATATCACTATGACCCTGTCAAACCTTCCAGGTTTCCAAAACCTGGAAGGTTTAATTTCACCGCAATCCCTTAACCACTGGTTTCCCCGCCACAAAATCCTTCAAATAGAACGGCTCAAAGTATGCCAGGTTTTCAAACTGGTGCAGCCGGAATTTCTCGGCGGCAAGACCCGCTAAAAAACGTGCGGATGCCCTGAAGTCATCCATGAAGAAAGCATTTGGATTATTTTCGAAGATGGATTTACATTTTTCAGCACCATCTCCCCCAAAAATTACAGTATCTCCTGCCAGTAAATCCTGAAAAGAAAATTCATCGATAACCTCAGCCCGAACCTCCCTGACCTGGTGGTTTTCCTGATCAAAAACCGCACAATATACCTCCATCCTCCGTGCATCAATCATCGGACAGAATAAAGTAGCACTGTTAAATTTTGCATTTTGCATTTTGCTATCTGCATTTTGCATTTCATACTTCATCCCAACCGCCATTGCCTGCAACGTCGGTACCGCAATCAACGGCTTATCCAGCGCATAACACAGGCCTTTGGCCGTAGCCACGCCAATCCGGAGGCCGGTATAGGACCCGGGGCCCATGCTTACTGCAATCGCATCGAGTTCAGCGAAATTGCTGTCAGAAGATTTTATAAGTTCGCCGATGAAAGTTGTCAGCATCGCAGAGTGAACATTGCGTGCCGATGATTCTTTGATTCCGATGAGCGTATCATCCCGGAAGAGAGCCACGGAACACACTTCAGTGGCGGTTTCAAGGCATAGTAGCAGCGCCATGAACTATTTCTCTTTCTCCTTGGTAAACAGGTCTTTCTTGTCAACCTTCTTCACCTTGTCGCCATCTTTAAGCAATTTCGACACAGCACTGTAAGGAGCTGTAATGATCTCGTCGCCAACTTTCAGGCCGCTGGTAATCTGGATGTAGGTGTTATCCTGGATGCCTGTTTTAACATCCACTTTTTTGGCAGTCCCATCGCTCAGGATGAAAACACACTCCTGGATCTTGTCATTCTTCTTGGCATTGGCAACAACTTCCACCTCGTCATCGCCGCCCTCTTTCTTTGTTTTGGTTTTATCCTTGAGCTTATCAAGGCTGTCTTTTGCAATCCGGGTGGTAACCGCCTGGATCGGAACAGTGATGGTGTTATCGGCAGTTTCGGTCTGAATTTCAACCGTACATGACATTCCCGGGCGGAATGGCGAGTAGTTGATCTCCCTGCCCACGAGGAGGTCCTTGTAAAAGTCTTTCAGGATATGGATCTTCACGTTGAAGTTGGTTACCTGGTCAACACTCACGCCGGTGGTGTTGGCAGAAGTGGCGATTTCGGTGACAATTCCCTTGAACTTGCGATTCAGGTAGGCGTCGACTTCAATCAGGGCGGTGTCGCCCATGCTGACCCTGACAATATCATTCTCATTGACCTGTACCTGGGCTTCCATCTCGTTGAGGTTGGCGATGCGCATGATTTCCGTTCCGCTTGAGAACTGGGATGCACCGGTAACCCTTTCACCCTGGAGAACACTTAACTTTGATACCGTGCCGTCGTTCGGGGCAAATATCGCAGTACGGTTCAGGTCGTCTTTGGATCTTTTAAGCGCGGCTTCAGAATTTTTCACCATGAACTCGGAAGCTTTGATGTCTTCTTCCCCGGCAGTCACCTGGGCCTGTGCAACCTGGAATGCCGATTTTGCCTGGTCGTATTCGGCAGTCGAAATCACATTTTGCTGAAACAGCTTATCCTGGCGGTTATAGGTGAGGCGCGCATTTTCAAATTGTGCCTTCAATTGGGCAAGACGTGCCTTTGAATTGGCAAGGTTGGCCTTCTGGGTATTTAACGAAGCTTCGCTCTGATCAAACTGCGAAATATAGATCTCCGGATCGATTTTGGCAAGCAGGTCGCCTTTTTTGACCTGGTTTCCCTCCTTTACATACAGTTCAACAACCTCCCCTGAGATATACGGGCTGATTTTAATGTCCTTCTCAGGCTGGATCTTTCCGTTGGAAGAAACTGTCTGAATGATGGTCCTTTTCATTACCTTTTCCGTGGCAACCTTGGTTCCTTCATTTCCCTTGCCTTTGATGATGGCGGCAACCACAATAATGGCTATTACTGCAACGATGGCAATAATGATCCATATGTTTTTTTTCGAAATCTTGCTGGTCATTGAAAACAGTGTTACTGATTATTGGCGGTCAATCTTGATGGGATTCCCCATGTAGAAGTCAAGAATGGTCGTTTTGAAAATGAAATCATATTTTGCCTGGAGCAGTTGTGACTGTGCCATGGTAAGGTCTTTCTTGACGTTGTTGTAATCGAAGGAGGTCAATACCCCGACATCGAATTTCTGCTGGGCATATTTGAATGACTCTTCCTGGGCGTTGACTTTGTCTTTCGAAGCCGAATATTTCTGAAGAGCAGAAACAGCGTCGGCAAAAGCCTGTTCTATTATTTTCCGAAGATCCCGTGTCTTAATTCCCAGGTCGAGGTCGGCCTGTGACTTCTGGATTTTCGCCTGGCTGATGGCCGTGCGGCCGCTCCAGCCATTGAAAATGGGGATGTTGAGGTAAAAACCGACAGATTGGTTGCTGTTATCCTGCAGCTGGTCCCAGAAAGGTTTTTTCATGTAGGTATCGATTCTTTGTACACCATAAACGGGAAGCGGCGGTTTCGTTGGGTCGGCAACAGGGACAAACCCGATCTGCATCGTGTCATAAGTTGCCGGCACTCCGCTGTCGAGTTGCTGGGATACACCGGAATACCCGGTGCCCCATGAGCCACTCAGCGAAAGGGTAGGCTGAACATAGCCACGGGCGATTCCGAGCCGTTTTTGGGCAATTTCCACCCTGAGTTCAGCACTTTTAATCTCGGGTCGGGTTTTCAGGGCATGTTCGAATATGATCTCTGCCGATATTTTTTCCTTTGGAGCCTCCACCTCTTTAAGCAGGGGTTTCTCAACCTTGAAATCTTTTACGACAGGAATGTCAATCAATTGCTGCAGGGAAAGGTAGGATATATACAGACGGTTTTCGGCATCGACCACATTCAGTTGTTCTGTGGCTCTCTGTGCCTGGATATTCAGCAAATCGCCCCTGGCGGAAGACCCTGCCTCAACCATTTTCTGCATGCGCTCCACCTGGGTGGTGGTGAGCCTCAGTTGCTCTTTTGCGACATCCAGCAGCTCCAGGTTGAACAAAATGTCGAGATAATAACCGGCAACCGAAAGAGAGATGTTGTTTTTAATCACATCAAGATCGTACTGGCTCGCCATCAGGGTTATCCTGTTTTGCTTGACCGTATTCAACTTCTGCAGTCCTGAGAAAAGCGTAACATCGCTCGCAATGTAAAAATTATTGGAACGAACCGTGGTTGTGGCAAAGGTGTTGGTGTACTGATCAACAGTCTGCCCGTAATTCCACACATTGGTGCCGTTGGCATTGAGGTTTGGCAGCATGGTCAGTTTGCTCTGGAGCAACGCATCCTTGTTGCCTTCGACGGTAAGAAGCTGTTTGTTGATGTCGAGGTTGTTTTCGAGGGCGTAGTTGATGCAATCTTCCAGGGTCCAGATTTTTTGAGCATGACCGCTCCCTGAAATTCCTAAAAAAGCAAAAAATATACAGGCTGAAAGCCAGAATTTAAAACGATAAGCTTGCATTTTCAAGGGGTTTAAAAGAGTTCAAAATTAATTAATTTACCATTCACCGGGGCATTAAGACGAAGAATTTGTTATTTGGTTACAAATCACTATTTTCCTAATTCAATATTATTTTCTATTTTTGCACGGATTAAAGCATCGCAAGTGGTTTCATGACAAGACACAAATCGCACCTACCGACCCTTCGTTTTTTCACTATCTGTCTCATTCTGGGGATATTGTTCACATCCCGGATGTTTGCGTCCGTTCAGGATCAGACCATGCTTGTTCCAACAGGCGACAGCATTTCGGCACCTACGGAAAAACCTGAAAGTAATAAAGAGGGAAAATTCAATGCCGGAGAGATGATCATGGAACATGTCGTTGACAACCATGAGTGGCATGTAGCCGAGATCGGCCACCTGCATCTTACCATTCCACTCCCGGTCATCATTATTTACGATGGTAAACTTTACACCTTTTTATCAAGCCGCTTCCACAATGAATCACACAGTTACCTGGGGTTCAAGCTTGAACCTGAAGGTCCGCACAAGGGCAAAATTGTTCGTGAAGGAGAAAACGGGGAGGCCGCAACAGGAGGTCCGGCAGTGTATGACTTTTCGATTACCAAGATTGTACTTGCTATTTTAATGAGCTCCCTGCTGCTGATTTTTGTTTTTATATCTGTTGCCAGGGCTTATACCCGCAACAGGGATAAAGCACCCAGCGGATTACAGTCACTCCTTGAGCCGCTTATCATCTTCATCCGCGACGATATTGCAAAAAGTTCCATCGGGGAGAAAAAGTATGAAAAGTTCATGCCTTTTTTACTTACCGTCTTCTTTTTCATCTTTTTCAACAACCTGTTCGGATTGATTCCTTTCTTTCCGGGCGGTGCCAATGTAACAGGTAATATTGCAGTTACCCTGGTCATGGCGGTATTCACCTTTGTTATTACCACCATCAACGGCAACAAGCACTATTGGGTTGACATCATCAATACACCCGGGGTTCCCTGGTGGCTGAAGTTTCCGGTGCCACTGATGCCGGTTGTCGAGATCATCGGAATCATCACAAAACCCTTTGTTCTGATGATTCGTCTCTTCGCAAACATTACCGCCGGACACATCATCGTGCTTGGATTCATCAGCCTGATCTTTATTTTCGGAGAGATGAATGCCGCCATCGGATATGGTGTTTCGGTCTTTTCCGTTGCGTTTATGATATTCATGAACCTGCTTGAACTGCTCGTCGCATTCATCCAGGCGTATGTGTTTACCCTGTTGTCGGCACTCTACTTCGGGCTGGCAACGATTGAGCCGGAACACCACTAGAATATCGAATATTGAACAAGGAATATTGAATATTGAACGGATTCGGCCGTGTACCATATTTTTAACATTTGACATTTGACTTTGCATTTTGACTTTTTTTGTTAACCTTAATACCCCTTGATTATGCATTTATTAGCAATTTTACTGCAGCTGGCCGGAGATTTCTCCGCCATTGCAAAGATGGGCGCCGGACTGGGCGCAGGGATCGCCGTTATTGGCGCAGGCATCGGTATCGGTAATATCGGTAAAAGCGCCCTCGAATCCATTGCACGTCAGCCCGAAGCGATTGGTGATATTCGTTCGAATATGATCATCGCCGCTGCTCTTGTAGAAGGCGTGGCATTTTTTGCTATCGTTGTTTGTCTGCTGATTTTGTTCATCTGACAGTAACAACAGGTTCTTTACGGATGAACGGTTGGTTCATCCGTAAAGAACATTTTTTATTTCACAAACATTAAAAGCAATCCGATATGGAATTAATCACTCCGGGACTGGGACTGATTTTCTGGATGACACTGGCATTTTTATTCCTGGTGTTTATTCTTGGGAAATTTGCCTGGGCACCCATTCTGCTGATGCTCAAAGAACGGGAGACCTCCATCAGTGAAGCACTGAATTCCGCAAACCAGGCAAGGGAAGAGATGAAGCAGCTGCAGTTCAGCAATGAACAACTTCTCCAGGATGCCAAAAACGAACGGGATGCCATGCTGAATGATGCCCGGAAAATAAAGGACAGGCTTCTTGAAGAGGCAAGGATCAAAGCCGGTGAAGAGGCGTCACGGATTGTTGAAGCTGCCAAGGCAAGCATCCACAATGAAAAGATGGCTGCCATGACCGAACTGAAAAACCAGATAGCAGAGGGTTCCCTCACCCTGGCAAAGTTCATTTTGAAACGCGAACTGGCGGAACCGAAGAAGCAGGAAGAGTATGTTCAGGAGTTATTACGAGATTTTAAAATCAACTAACCGGAATGAATGTATCTTTGGTAGCGGAGCGTTATGCAAAAGCACTTTTTGAACTTGCCCTTGAAAAGGGTGCAGTGGAAGAGGTATATCACGACAGCCTGTTGATTTCCAAAACCTGTAAAGAGAGCAAGGAGTTAAGGTTGTTATTGAAAAGCCCGATCATCAATTCCGGAAAAAAATTAACCATTCTGCAGGAAATATTTGGCAGGGAGGTGAATAAAATAACGATGACCTACCTGCTGATCATGGTCAGAAAGAACAGGGAAGCATTCGTTTCCGCCATTGCAAAACAATATGTGGAGCTTTACCAGGCCTACCGGAATATCCTCACCGTCCATTTCTCCTCACCGGTATTGCCTGATGCTGAAACCCGGGCCAGGGTGATTGAACTGATGAAGAATTTTACCCAATCGGATATCGATCTGAAAGCAGAAATAGACCAGTCGCTGATCGGCGGATTTGTGCTGAACTGGGACGACAAGCAATATGATGCCAGTATCCGAAGGGAGATTGACAACATGCGCAATGCCATGGCAAAAGTAAATTTATACAAAAAAGGATTTTAAGAAAATAGATTATGGCTGATATTAAACCCGCAGAAGTAACGGCAATTTTACGCAGGGAACTGGCCGGTTACCAAAGTGAAAAAGAACTTGAAGAGGTTGGCGTGGTATTGACCGTTGGAGACGGCATCGCCCGCATCTATGGCATGAACAATGTCGAAAGCGGAGAGTTGATCGAATTTGAAAAAAACGGGTTGAAAGGAATCGTGCTGAACCTTGAAGCCGACAATGTCGGCGCTGTGTTGCTCGGCGATTACTTTGAGATAAAGGAGGGTGATGTTGTAAAACGTACCCGCCGCATTGCCTCCATTGATGTTGGTGAAGGCCTGCTCGGCCGTGTTATCAATACGCTGGGAGAACCCATCGACGGCAAGGGAAAAATCGAAGGCGTACGTTACGAAATGCCTCTCGAAAGAAAAGCCCCGGGCGTCATCTACCGCCAGCCGGTGAACCAGCCGCTTCAGACCGGGATTAAACCCATCGATGCCATGATCCCGATCGGCCGCGGACAACGCGAGCTGATTATTGGTGACCGCCAGACCGGCAAAACAGCCATTGCCATCGATACCATCATCAACCAGAAAGAATTTCACGCCAAAGGCGAAACGGTATTTTGCATCTACGTGGCTGTTGGCCAGAAAGGTTCAACAGTTGCAAACATTGTAAAAACACTTGAAGAAAAAGGTGCCATGGATTATACCGTGGTGGTTTCATCAACGGCTTCTGATCCTGCCGCCATGCAATATTATGCACCGTTTGCAGGTGCCGCCATCGGTGAATTCTTCCGCGATACCGGAAGGCCTGCCCTGGTGATTTATGACGACTTGTCAAAACAGGCAGTCGCTTATCGTGAAGTCTCCCTGCTGCTCCGCCGTCCCCCCGGACGCGAGGCTTATCCGGGTGACGTGTTTTACCTGCATTCCAGGTTGCTTGAACGTGCTGCAAGGGTGATCTCGTCAGACAAAATTGCCGCCCAGATGAACGATCTGCCGGCTACCATCAAGGACATGGTAAAAGGGGGAGGATCCCTTACCGCTCTTCCGATCATTGAAACACAGGCCGGTGACGTGTCTGCCTACATCCCGACCAATGTGATTTCGATCACCGACGGGCAGATCTTCCTGGAGACCGCCCTCTTCAACTCCGGCATACGTCCCGCCATCAACGTCGGTATTTCGGTATCCCGGGTAGGAGGAAATGCACAGATCAAGTCCATGAAAAAGATTGCCGGTACCCTTAAGCTGGACCAGGCCGAATACCGCGAACTTGAAGCTTTTTCGAAATTCGGTTCCGACCTCGATGCCGCCACCAAAGCGGTGCTCGACAAAGGCGCACGCAATGTTGAAATCCTCAAGCAACCACAGTATTCGCCGATGTCGGTTGAAAAGCAGATTGCCATCATCTTCTGCGGAACACGCGGGTTGCTGCGTAACATCCCCATCAGGAGCGTCAACAATTTCGAGATCGAATACCTGCATTTTATGGAGGTGAATCACCAGGTGGTTCTCGACAATCTGAAGGCGGGTAAACTGCTGGATGAGGATCTTAAAACAATGGAACAAGTTGCAAAAGAACTTTCCCTGAAATACGAGGAAAAGAAATAAGACACGTAAATGGCCGGACTGAAGGAAGTACGTATTCGGATTGCATCGGTAAAATCGACCCAGCAGATTACCAATGCCATGAAAATGGTGGCGGCATCAAAGTTGCGCAGGGCGCAGATGGCGATCATCAAATTGCGCCCGTATGCCGCCAAGCTGCGGGATATTCTGCAAAACCTGAGTGCCACGGTAGATAATTCCGACGAAAACGTATTCTCCCAGCAACGGAAACCAGAGAAAATCCTGATCGTTGTCATAACCTCCAACCGCGGGCTCTGCGGTGCTTTTAATTCAAACATCATCAAGATGGCACTGCATCTCACGGCAACCACCTATCAGCAGCAGTTCCAGCAGAACAATGTCAGTTTCATGACGATTGGCCGGAAAGGCACCGAATATTTCCGCAAGCGGAAATACAATGTCATCGAATCGCATGACGAACTTTTCGACCAGCTTACCTTTGCCAATACCGCCATCCATGCTGAAAAGCTGATGAAAAGTTTTGCGACCAAAGAGTTTGACAGGATCGACCTGGTGTATAACCAGTTCAAAAATGCAGCCGTACAGCGGCTCATCGTTGAACAATACCTTCCAATTGCACCACCTCAGGATACACAGGTAACCCCTGTTACTCCATCAATCAAAGTTGAGTCGGATTATATATTTGAACCCGACAAGGAGACCATCGTCACCGAGCTCATTCCAAAAACCCTGCGCATTCAGCTTTTCAAGGCAGTCCTTGACTCCTTTGCATCCGAGCAGGGCGCCCGCATGACCGCCATGAACAAGGCCACAGAGAACGCCAAAGACCTCATTCGCGATCTCAATATCTCCTACAACAAGGCCCGCCAGAACGCCATCACCAACGCCATCCTCGAAATTGTTTCAGGGGCGGAGGCGTTGAAGGGGTAGATATTCCTGTCTTACCGGAATCCAGTTATTTATCATCTTTTTTGTGGTTAAATATCCTCAATGGATAGGTTATATCTCGTGGTGGCATCAGGTTTTCGTGTTTAGGAAGCCATACCTTTACAAATTCTGTTATCCTGAACCCTGAAAAACCCTATAACCTTAGATACCATGAAAAAAACATTATCAATTCTTGTAAGCGCAATACTCAGCAGTTTCGTTCTTGTTGCCCATTCAACTGTATTAAGGGTGAACAATACCCCCGCAATAGTGGTTCCCTATGCCACCCTTCAGGCGGCGTATAATGCAGCCACAAACGGAGATACGATTTACCTGGAGGGATCGGCGTATAATTACGGAACCATCGATAGTTATAAACGGCTTGTCATTATCGGTACCGGATATTTTTTGAACGAAAACCCGGAAACACAGGCAAATATTAATCCTTCGAGTGTTACCACCATAAATTTCTATACCGGAAGTTCAGGAAGTAAAATCACAGGATTAAGCATTACTTCTTCCTTGTATCTTTCCGATGCGAACCTCCAGGATTTTGTTTTTGTACGAAATTTTCTGAATTCCGTGAATTCGAGTTATGTGGCATCAAATTTTTTATTTGAACAAAACTACATACCATACGGAATAAACGGTCAATATGAAAATTCAACGATCAGGAATAATTATATTGGTTATGCAACTGTCAATTCAATCAACAATACGCTGGCCATATATAATAACGTGATGACTATTTCAACGAGCTTAACCATGGCGCTTTGTTATAATAACATTGTGATCGGGTACGCTAATTTTACTAATTGTACATTGTTCAACAATATTTGTTCAGAAACTCAGGCACCCGCCGGCAATGGAAACCAGCTGAATGTTGACATGGATAATGTATTCGTTTGCTACACCACCTGTACCGGTTACGCTACCGATGCCCGCTACCATTTAAAAGTTGGTTCACCTGCCATCGCGGCTGGTAGCAGCGGGGAGGATTGCGGAATGTTTGGCGGAAGCAACCCGTATTTGCTTTCGGGATTGCCTGCAATTCCGGCCATTTATAATTTCAATTACAATTTTAACAACGCAACGATCAATGTGGATATGAAAGTTAAATCACATAACTAAATTGTTTCACGTAAATAAATCCGGTTATGAAAAGAACTTTCGAAAAATCCGTAAAAGTCCGATATTTCCCTGCTGTATTTCTGATTATTGCGCTGCTGTTTATTTTCAAGGCAAACTGTCAGAACATCACAAAAGTTGAATACTTTATCGATACCGATCCCGGGTTTGGATTGGGAATCAATGTGCCTGTAACCCCTGCGGCAAATATCAGCAATCTTCAGTTTACGATCGGGTTGGGAGGTGTGCCGGTTGGTTTCCATACCTTTTACGTCAGGGCAAAAG
Organism: uncultured Bacteroidales bacterium; assembly: GCA_903926565.1. GTDB lineage: Bacteria > Bacteroidota > Bacteroidia > Bacteroidales > FEN-979 > CAIVAT01. The sequence continues at coordinate 37,761 of CAIYJU010000201.1, read as the reverse complement.
ACGCAGGCGGCCACTGGAGTTTAAGCCATGTTCAGGCCTTTTATAAATCCGAATTTAATGCAGTTGCCTTTCCCAATATAACCAGGGCCGAGTATTTCATTGATACCGATCCCGGATTCGGAATGGGAGTCAATATTCCCGTTACGCCCGGCACGAATTTGAACAACCTTCAGTTCGCCATTGGCCTGGGTGCAGTGCCAACGGGTTTTCATACCCTGTATGTCAGGGCAAAAGATGCGAATGGCCGCTGGAGTTTTACCCATGCCGGCAAATTTTATAAACCAGTTGTTAACACAGTTGCCTTGCCAAATGTCACAAAAGTTGAATACTTTTTTGATAACGACCCCGGGATGGGAATGGGAACCAACGTACCGGTTACACCATCAACCAACATTAACAATCTCTCTTTTATAATCGACCTGAACTCGTTGCCCCTTGGGCCACATACCGTGCTGATCAGGGCGAAGGACGGTTACGGCAAGTGGTCACAGGTTGCATGGAGCACCTTTACCCAGGAAGTCGTACCGGTCAGTGTTTCGATCTTGGCATCCGCCAACCAGGTTTGCGCCGGATTTCCGGTTACCATTACCGCCACTCCTGTAAATGGTGGAGCGAACCCAACTTTTCAATGGAAAGTAAATGGAGTGATCGTGGGGGCAAACAATCCAATCTACAGCTATAACCCATCAAATGGTGATGTGGTCTCCTGTATGCTGACTTCGAGTTTAATTAATGCAGTTGGAAATCCTGCAACATCCAATGTCCTCTCCATAGCGGTTTATCCCGGTCCGACACCCACCATTACCGGCGTTACCACGGTTTGTTCCGGAACTACCGGGGTGGTTTATACCACTGAAGCAGGAAAGACCTGGTACAACTGGAGTGTTTCTTCAGGAGGCACAATTACCAGTGTAATTGGTTTAAATACCATCACTGTGACCTGGAATACAGTGGGATCACAAACCGTGTCGGTAAATTATCCTGAGGCAAATGGTTGTTCCGCTCCATCTCCAACGGTTTTGAATGTAGCTGTTAACGGTGTTCCCGGTCAGCCCGGGATTGTGTCCGGACCTATATCAGTATGTCAGGGAGCGCTGGGAGAAAACTATTCCGTAAGTCCTGTTCCTAATGCGACAAGCTACGTCTGGACGATTCCTGCATGGGTCACATTAACCGCGGGGGCGGGAACCAGTTCAATCACTGTAAATTTTCCGACACCTCCCAATGCGGGTACTTTTTCGGTCAAAGGAACCAATGTTTGCGGCAGCGGCATCCAGTCGCCGGGTCTTATGGTTACCTCCAGGGCGATGCTCACCGGCGATATAACGCTGAACAATGTTATTATCCCCTCTGCGCACCAGGAGTGCCGCGCAAACCACACCATCACCACAGCCGGTTCCGGAACAACTTTTGTGGTTCAGGGCGGTGGAGATATTACGATGATTGCCAGTGAGTTTGTCCGCTTTTTGCCCGGAACAACTGTTCAGCAAAACGGATTGCTTCATGCATACATCTCTACCCATTGCGTTCCCTGCAATTTATTAAAGATTCCGGCTTCAGATTCCGGCTTGTTGATTTCCGGGCAACCCGGCGAAGTCGTCGGCAGCCGAAAGGGAGAGGGAATCATCAAGGTCTATCCGAACCCCACTCCGGGTGATTTTACCCTTGAACTTATTGGAAAATCCGGAACAGATAAGCTGAAGGTTGAAATTTACAGTTCACACGGAGAAAAGATACTTTCAGAAGTGATAGCCGGAAATAACACACATGGGTTTTCGCTGGCAAACCGGCCTGCAGGGGTGTATTTTATGCGGGTTATCTCCGGAAACCGTATTGAAACGGTTAAGGTGGTGAGGGATTGACGGGCAAATCAGAGACATTTAATATTCAATTCCCCGGACAATCTGATATCTGGTGATTACACATTAGTTTATTGTTTTTTTGTAAGTTTGTATCTCCTGTCAACCTCCAGGAGTAACAATAAACTAATAAATGACCACCGAGATGAACGACCAGGGTAAAACCAGAGAAGAGCTCATACAGGAATTAGAGGAATTGCGGCAGGCGCTTGATGCATTAATGGTATCGACAGAATCGAATCTCATTGAACTCAAGTTTACTGAAGAGGCATTACGAGAAAGTGAAGAGCGGTTCAGGGTATTATTTGAAGGCGCACCTGATGCCATTATTTTAGCTGATCCTGAGACCGGAATAATTACGGATGCCAATCATTCTGCCGGTCTCCTTGCTGGCAGGTCCCTGGAGGATCTCGTGGGAATGCATCAGCAAAATCTGCATCCCGCTCAAAACCGGGATTATTCGGCCAACACGTTTAACCGTCATGTAAAGGAATCACTTGAGGCAGGAAAAACATCCCTCGTCGAAAATACCATGCTCCAGCCGGATGGGACAGAAATTCCGGTTGAAATTGTGGCACAGGTCATCAAACTTAAGGACCGGAGCGTTTTAATGGGTAATTTCCGCGACATCAGCGAACGCAAACATGCACAGGCAATTTTCAGGGATATCATTGAAAAAAGCCCCTTATCGATTCAAATCCTGGATATGGACGGATATACTGTTCAAACCAATCCGGCACACACAAAGTTGTTTGGTGCCAGTACCCCGGCCGGTTATTCAATTTTTCAGGATTCCCAGTTATTGAAACAGGGATTCGGATTGTTATTTGACCGGATTAAAAACGGAGAAGTGGTTTATTTCCCGGATACCTACTTCAATGTCCATGATGTGGATCCCTCATTTCCAAATGTATCTACCTGGATCAAGGCGGTTGGATTTACACTGAATGACAGTTCCGGGAAACCAGGAAGAGTTGTTTTAATGCATGAGAACATTACAGAAAGAAGGCGTGCCGAAGCATTGTTCCAGGATATCATAGATAAGAATCCGATGTCGATTCAAATTGTTGATAAAGACGGATTTACACTTCACGGAAACCCTGCATTTACCTTGCTTTTCGGGAATATTCCTCCTCCCGGCTTTTCAATTTTTGACGATCTGGAGAGTAAAAGTCTGGAGCTTAAGCAATTAATCCAATGTGCAAAAAAAGGCGAGGTCGTGAATCTTCCCGATTTGTATTACAACATCAGGGACTTATCTCCTGATTTTCCTGATAATCCGCTTTGGGTAAGGGCCATTATTTTTCCATTGAATGACAATAGCGGAAATCCAGAGCGCTTTGTATTGATGCATGAGAACATCACTGAACGCAAACAGGCGGAAAACGAAATTCTGAAGCTGAATCAGTCCCTTGAACAAAGGGTAGCAGAAAGAACCAGTCAGCTTGATGCCACGAACAGGGAACTTGCCTTTCACCTCAGCGAAGTGGAACAGTTTACCTACATCGCCTCCCATGACCTTCAGGAGCCGCTGCGAACGCTAACTACCTATACGCAGCTTATCAACGAAGAGTATGCCGGGAAGCTGGATGCAGACGGGAACAAATACATCGAGTTTATTTCCGGTTCGGCAAACAGGATGAGGACTTTGGTAACCGCGCTTCTCGAGTATTCATTGCTTGGTAAAGAGGCAGTGATGACCAGGGTCGACTGCAACCGGGTTATCGGTGAAGTTCTCGCTGACATGGCTGATTCAATTGAAAGGAACCACGCAAAGATACATTGCGGAAACCTGCCCGTGCTGAACGGCTATGAAACCGAATTGAGGCAGTTATTTCAGAACCTCATCAACAACGCTGTTAAATTCCGGAAAAAGGAGGTTCATCCGGAAATCAGGATTTCAGCTGAAACCCTGCCGGATGCCTGGCAATTTTCCATTGAGGACAATGGCATTGGTATCGCGGAAAAAGACAAAGAGAAGGTTTTCACCATCTTCAAGCGGATGCACAACCGGAATGAATATGAGGGAACAGGCATTGGCCTTGCCCACTGCAAAAAAATAGTGGAGATGCATGGCGGGAAAATCTGGGTGGAATCCACACCCGGGCAGGGGAGCAAGTTTATTTTTACCATACCCGGGCTGATTGCGCAATAGACTGTTTATTGCAGAAACCCAAACAACCACAAAGGAATTTTATTGCCTGAACCATATTCAAGATCGTCAGCTGCAACAAACCCCCGCGGGTGACCCTGCAGCTGGATTTTGCCTTTCGATTTACCTCCGATCTCGAAAAGCCACTCTTCATCAACCAGGAAATCACCGGAAACAGGAAAGGTGACGGAATGGCTTTGCGAGACCCGGTTTTTTCACTCAATTTTTGAATATTGGGTTGAAAGAGCAAATACAGCAATAAAATGCTTTATTTGAAAAGCAATTTATAAAATATTTCGCCAAAAGATTGTTTGTAGATAAAGCGGTGTATCTTTGTTAATTATAGTTACGGTGCCTTGCACCGGCTAAAAACAGTCGATTTCCAGCCAAATTCAACCACTTAGGCTTGATATATATCGGACGATGGGTTTGCGTTTACGCAAGTCCGGTCGTTAAATATCAAAGAAACTAAGCGATTTCTCAGTTGAAAACCGGTAAAGATTCAGAATAAAGGTGAGTCAAAACCGGAAAAATCATTATGAAACAACGAAATTTTCTGCCTGAAACAAAGGCAACAAGTGTATGGAAGGCATTTGCAGTTCTTTTATTGGGACTTTGTCTCACGTTTGTATCTGCATATTATGCCCAACGTGATATTGAAGAACAGAGGAAGAAAGAGTTTTCAGAGGTTTGCAATGAACTGAAAACAAAAATAATCATCAGGCTTCACGTCCAGGCTCAGCTTTTACGAAGTGGTTCAGCGCTTTTTGCAGCTTCCAGGGAGGTTGCCCGAAATGAATGGAAGGTATTTGTTGAATCTTCCGGAATGAACGAAAATTTGCCCGGTATCCAGGGGGTCGGATTTTCATTGATAATTTCCGGAAATCAATTGGAAAAGCATATTCAACAGATTAACAAAGAGGGATTTCCACAGTATTCCGTGCGTCCGGCCGGGGATAGGGACCGATACACTTCCATCATTTACCTGGAGCCGTTCACCGGCAGGAACCTGAGGGCTTTCGGGTATGACATGTACTCCGAACCAATCAGAAAAAAAGCAATGGACCAGGCCTGCGACGAAAATATCGCCGCACTTTCAGGCAAAGTAATTCTTGTCCAGGAAACGGATAAGGATTTACAGGCAGGAACTTTAATGTATGTTCCGGTTTATCGCAATGGGATGCCGGTGGCCACAGTCACTGAGCGGCGCGCTGCCATTATTGGCTGGGTGTATAGTCCCTACCGCATGTACGACCTGTTGCAGGGGATTTTAGGCCGGTGGGAGTCGGGCAGTCAAAACAACATCCGCCTGCAGGTTTATGATGATGACATGGTCTCCCGGAAAGCACTGTTGTTTGACAGTCAGACTCACGATACAATAAACGAAGATCAGAAATCCTTATTTGTGGTTACCTCTCCCGTGCTGTTTAATGGTAAGCACTGGACATGTCGTTTTACCCAGGGTGCAGGAGAATTAAGTTATTTTCAGCATAAGGCATTTGTCATATTGATTAGTGGGATCATCATAAGTTTACTCCTGTTTGGTTTATTGTTGTCATCATTGAATACTGCAATCCGGGCGCAGCATATCGCTGAGAAGTTAACATATCAGTTAAGAGAAAGCCAGCAGCAGTTAAAAACTGTAGCTGATTTTTCTTCTGACTGGGAATACTGGACAGGAAAGGACTCCCGGATAATTTACATGTCACCTTCAAGTACCCGGATAACCGGCTATGCTCCTGATGAGTTTATATCGGGCAGGGTGCTTCTCAGCAACGTCGTGCATCCCGGTGACTTGAAATTGTTTAATGACCATATAAAAAAAACATCTTCATTGGAGTACCGTCATCTTTCAGGAAACCAGGACTTCAGAATAATTAAAAAAGATGGAACGATAGCACATATGAGTCATTTGTGTGTCCCTGTTTATGATGATGAAGGTAATTACGATGGGCGGCGTGCAAGTAACCGTGACATCACCGATCGCAAGCAGGCTGAATTGTTGTTGCAGGAGAGTGAAGCGCGTTTCCGGGAGGTGTTGGAATATTCGCTGGATGCCTCCTACAAACGGGATTTGCAAACCAATACCTATGATTATCTGAGCCCGGTTTTCGTTCAGCTGACAGGTTATACGCCCGAAGAATTTAAAAACCCGCCGGTTAAGAAATTCCTGGAGTTAATTTCTCCCGAAGACATTCATGAAATCGAACGCGTGATTGCAGATTCATTGTCCGGCATCTCCGGGACCCCTTACCAGGTGGATTATCGGTTAAAACACAAAGACGGGGAGTTTCGCTGGCTGCATGATCAGTTCATTGTCACAAGAGATGAACAGGGTAATCCGGCTGCAATGATTGGAAGTATAGGTGACATCTCTCACCGCAAGCGGTTGGAAAATGAGCTGAAGGATGAAAAAAACAGGCTCTCTTATATTTTGAAAGGTACAAATGCAGGAGCCTGGGAGTGGAATATCCGGACAGGTGAAACTGTTTTCAATGAGAGATGGGCCGAAATGGTGGGTTACTCATTGGATGAACTTTCGCCGGTAAATATTGATACCTGGGGAAGAATCACCCATCCCGATGACTTGCAAAAGGCTGAAAAATTGTTGGAAAAGCACTTCACGGGCGAGTCAGACTATTATGAGTGCGAAGTAAGAATGAAGCATAAGAACGGCGACTGGATATGGGTACTTGACAGGGGAAAAGTGCACGAATGGGATCAGGAAGGCAGGCCCAGTTTAATGTCGGGCACACATTCGGACATTACCCGGAGCAAGGTGCTGGAAGGAATTTTACGCGAAAGCGAATTACGCTTCCGGCTTGTGGCAGACTCGGCACCTGTGCTGATATGGAAATCAGGCCAGGATACCCTGTGTGACTATTTTAACCAGCCCTGGCTTGACTTTACCGGCCGGACAATCGAGCAGGAACTGGGCAACGGATGGGCAGAAGGAGTACATGCCGATGACCTGCAAAATTGCCTCGACATTTACCTGAAGGCTTTCAATGCGCATGAATCCTTCAAGATGGAATACCGTCTCCGCAGGGCTGATGGTGAATATCGCTGGGTGCTGGATCATGGGATTCCCCGTTTCGCATCTGGCGGTACGGTTGTTGGCTTTATCGGTTCATGTGTTGATATTACAGAACGGAAGGAAGCGGAAAACGAACTTACCAGGCTTAAGAATTCACTGGAGAAAAACGTGGTTGAACGCACCCATCAGCTAAACACATCGAATAAAGAGCTCAAATTCCGCCTCAGTGAACTCGGACAGTTTGCCTACATCGCCTCTCATGACCTTCAGGAACCGTTGCGTAATCTCACCAATTTCACACAACTTTTCCTGGAAGAATATGGAGGAAAACTGGATGAGAACGGGAATAAATACATTGAATTCATTTCCGGTGCAACTGACCGGATGAGAGAGCTGGTAACAGGGCTGCTTTACTATGTTATTTTAGGCAAGGAGAGTGTTAAAACCGACATCAACTGCAATGTGCTTGTAAATGAAGTCCTTGTTAAAATTGATGACAAGATTAAGGAGATTGATGCCCGGGTCAATCTGCAGGAATTACCTGTGTTAAATGGCTATCAAAAGGAATTGAGCCTCTTGTTTCAGAACCTGATCGAAAACGCAATCAAATTCCGGAGAATGGATATCCGGACTGAAATAACCATTTCAGTTGAAAATATTGAAAATGAATGGAAATTTGCAGTGGAGGACAACGGTATTGGCATTATGGAACAAAATAATGAGAAGGTCTTCATCATCTTTAAACAAATGCACAACCGGAACAAATATGAGGGTACGGGGATTGGCCTTGCACACTGTAAAAAAATCGTGGAATTGCATGGTGGCAGGATCTGGGTAGAATCTGCGCCCGAGATGGGGAGCATATTTTATTTTACAATACCAAAATAACGTAAATTTGCAGGGAACTAATTTTGTGCAAAATGATCTCCAAAAACGTAGAAAAAGCAATCAACGAGCAAATCAAGCGCGAGGAGCACTCTTCGCGCATCTACCTGTCGATGGCCTCATGGGCCGAGCGTAACGGTTATCCCGGTGCAGCCAACTGGCTATATGTGCAAACGGAAGAAGAGCGGATTCACATGCTCAAACTCGTTCACTACATCAACGACCGTGGCGGAACAGCTGTCATCCCCGCGCTGGATGCACCGGAGGCAAAGTTTAAATCGCTCACCGATGTGTTCCAGGAAGTGCTGAAGCATGAAGAGTATATCTCTGCTTCGATCAACGACCTCTATGCAACCTGTACCAAGGAGAAGGATTTTACCTCTGCAAACTACCTCCAATGGTACATTACCGAACAGATTGAAGAGGAGAGCACTGTTCGCAGCATCCTGGATCAGATCAGGCTGGCTGGCGGTGAAAAGGGCGGGCAGTTCATGATGGACAAGGAGTTTGCCTCCATGGCGTCGGCCAAAAGGGCGGCAATGGCGGTCAGCGGCGGGGCTAACGCAGTAACTTAACGAGTTTGTTGTACCAGGTTCGCCCGTACTTACGGATCAACGCCCCTTCGAGGAACTGGTAAAGGGGTATTTTTTCGTTGTGTCCCTTGATCAGCGCCTTCTGGCAGATGGGCCATTTGTGATAGTTCAGCAGATCATTGACCGGCGTGGTTTTGATACGGATGGGGTAGAGGTGACAGGAGATCGGTTTGGCGAAAGGGATTTTCTTCTCCTGGAAAGCCTTTTCGATGGCACACCGGGCAATTCCATCCTCAAAATAGACAAAAGCACACTCTTTTCCATGGACCAGCGGGGTGACGAATTTTCCCTCGGCATCATAGTCAAACACGCCAAGGTTTTCAACTTCCTCAATTCCTTCCTGAACCATGAAAGGCTTAATTTCATCAATATAATCTTCGAGCAGGGAGATCTCCTCCTCCTCCAGGGGTGCCCCGGCATCGCCTTCCACGCAGCAGGCCCCTTTGCATTTTGCCATGTCGCAGCAGAAGAAGACCTCTTTAACGTCGTCGGAGATAAGGGTGTTGTCCAGGTATATCATGGTAATTAATGAATAAGAGTAAAGCAAACAATTCAAATAATCCAAGAATGGAAAGTTATCAACAAAGGTTAACTTTTTGGTTATTGGTTGATTAAGCGAAAAAAGCCCATGAAGGAAAACGTTATCAAAGATAGAAGTTTTAGGTGACCGTTGAAATTGTTTTCGTTTACAGATATCTGCAAAGGAAAAATAATTTTTGATAAAATGTGATCTTATGGGCAACACCTATACACAAATTCACATACAGGCAATATTTGCAGTTCAATCCCGGGAATGTATCATCAGAAAATCCTGGAAAGATGAGTTGTACAGATACATTTCTGGAATTATACAAACTAACACACATAAGGTTCTTGCAATTAATGGCATGCCAGATCACATTCATGTGTTTTTTGGGATGAGGCCGACCCAGTCTTTATCAAATTTGATGCAGGATATAAAAGGGGATTCATCAAAATGGATAAACCAAAAGGGTTATACCGGCGGACGGTTTTCCTGGCAGGAAGGTTTTGGCGCATTTTTATACAGCAAATCAGATGTTAACAGAGTTATCGATTATATAAAAATGCAGGAAAATCATCACAGGAAAAAGACATTTATTGAAGAATATCATGATTTTTTAGAAAAATTTGAGATTGATTTTGACGAACGGTACATATTTAAGCCGATAGAATGGGATATTGACTAATGCATTGGTGCCATCGGCACCGGATATGGGTAGAATGTTCAATTAATAATGACCAGTTTTGCAATTGACCAATACGATGGTGCCGTCAGGCACCGTATATGGGTAGAATTTGTGTTCGTTGTGATTTATTTCGTCCCGTACGGGACGAAATATTTATCGGGTTCCCGGATTAGTTACCCATATCCAATCCATAAATGGTAAGGTTGGTGATGGAAAGTGTTTCATTTATATTTCCAGCTTTCTCAATGTATTGATCAACTTGAAGGTTTTTCAAGGCATTTGGGAGATCATCCTGCGGGAAGGTTTATAGCGCCTCCAGAATTTATATTTTGTAAAAGAGGTGTAGTAAAAAAGTTGCCTGATTACAGGGATGCGCAGCAGATAATGGTAAATCCGGTAAGAAACGACCATCACCACAAAGGCAAGAAGCCATCCGGTCAACGTGACACCCGTTTGTGCCCAGCCATTATCAGCGGGAACGGTAATGAATTTGCCCACTCCCTGCCAGAACCAGATCATGATCCCCATGTTGAGCAGGATCATGATGCCGATGATGAATCCATGGGCCGTTTCAATGGCACGTTTGGGGCAGCTGTTCATGCAGCGCATGCAGCTTTCGCACCGGTACGACCAGAACGGGCGGTTATCTACCGTAAGAATTGCTTTCACCGGGCAGCTGTTGATGCACAGGTCGCATTTGTCGCAGGCATCGGTGGCATAGAATGATTTCGCCAGGATGAACCGGCCGACGAAGAAATACCCGACGCTGACGGGTGAGATCAGCAAATCCTGTATGATGTCACGAAAAGCCGTATAGACCTTTTTCCCGTCGAGAATTTTTGTTGCAAACTTTTCCGTAACTACTTTGCAGTGAAGATAGATCGATTCAACCACTTGTTCCTTCAGCCCCGGATGGAACGATATCCAGTTTGAAGGCAGGTCGACGGAACGCAGCCCCACGATCCTGTAACCTTTCAGCAAGAGGACCAGTGCCGAAAGCCAGAGGGCCAGGCCGCTGAGCCCGGGAAGAAACCACTTTGAAAGCTTCATCCCTGCCCGGGTGTTCATCAGGAATGCCCTGTTTCCCTTCGACTGCGGAAACCGGAAGATGAAATACATCATGGCCGGGGGGTAGTTGAAGCCATGGGTGGGGGAGACGAAGCCGATCAAAGATCCGGGCGGGGGGGATTCAATATTTTTCCGGTCAATGGTTGCAATATCAACCGTTTTGGCATCGATTTTTCGATCTGTGGCTACATTGTTAAACCAATTGGCCACGTTCCGGGCATTGCCGGTGCCGGAAAAAAAGTAGATCAACAGAGATTGTTCCATGTGAAACAGAATGCAAATGGATGTGACTGGCAACAGATTACGGAATAAAAGTATGAAATTATTTCGTGTGTTTGACCGGTTGGTCACCATTTTTTATCCGGAGGATCATATTGTCCTTCGCTATTCACTTTGAATTTCTTCCGCTTTTGCTCATTCCTGTATTTTGAGAGGTTAATCAACATTACGCTGACAAGAACCACGACCAATCCGCTGATCTGCATCAGGCTCATGTGTTCACCTGCAAAAAACACCCCCAGCAATACGGCGATTACGGGATTTACATATGCGTAGGTGCTCACCTGAATTGCCGACCGGACCTTCAGCAACCACACAAACGCACTGTAAGCCACCAGCGATCCGAAAAATACCAGGTATAACACAGATAACCATGCCCCTGTTGTAACTGCATGCCACTCAAATCCACGCCATTCGTTTAAAAATAAACTTCCAAGAAAAAACGCAGCACCTGCAGCCATCATCTGCCAGGCTGAACTCAGCGTCGAGGAACCTAAGGTGTGATATTTCGAATAGAGCGATCCGCCGGCCCAGCTGATGGTTCCGATTAACAGGATGGACAAACCAATAATTGCATGACTTTCACCGGGTGATGAAATTGTTTCCGCTACTTTTTCACTAAACATTAAAGTGACTCCGATGAACCCGAAAATCAATCCGGCAATAATGGAGCGGTTTGTTAGATTTTCTCTCCATTTTGGCACATCGAGTAAAACAAACCAAAATGGTGACGAAGAAACCAGAACGGCCACCAATGAGCTTGGAAGCCATTTTTCAGCCCATATCACGGAACCTGTTCCAACCAGTAACAACATCAACCCGCTAATGATGGCATGTTTTATTTGCCGCCGGGAGCCAACTCCTTCTCCTTTAACCAGGCACCATCCCATCAACAAGATGCCTGCCGCTAAAAAACGGAAGGCGCCAAGCATCATCGGTGGAATATGCTGAACAGCCACCTGGATAAAGAAATAGGTTGACCCCCAAACAAGATAAACCATGGCAAAGGATATAACCACCATTACTTGCGACACCTCTTTTTTTACGATGAAAGGCATGGGATCTTGAATAAGGAATCATTATGAATTACAGGAGATGCGTTGCTTTACGATGTCCGCCATTTGCATTATTTTCAAAGGTCAACATTTAAACTCAGGTGTCTTCCAAAACCTTCACGAATTATTCTCATAAGAGTTGACAGCCGAATGTCACTGGCATCATTTTCAATGCGGGATATATAAGTCTTTGTGGTGCCGCACTTTGCAGCCAACTGCTCTTGTGTCATCCCATGCTCTTTCCTGAGTTCCTGCAGCATTGCACCCAGTTTGAATGCTTCAAATCCTTCTTCATACGTTTCTCGTGCTTCAGTTCCACGTTTTCCATATTCAGAGTCGAGATGATCAGCAAATGACGTCAGGTTTCTATTTGTCTTTTTCATCGAAGTATTGTTTTTTGAGTTTTTCTGCAAGTTAAATTTCGCTCTTTGGAGTTTTCCGGGTTTTCTTGATAAATCCGTTGACTAACACAACCATTTTTCTTTCATCAAAGAAGCTGAAAACCCGATAAATGTCAGAACCAACCTCGACCCTTATTTCAAAAAGACCAAATGTACCTGTCAAATGAGTGAAATATTTTTCTGGAACATGTTCTATTTCCGAAATCAGCTGTAATGTCCAATTGAATTTTTTCTTAACTTCTGGTTTAAGTGTCGCGTAGAAGTCAAGATAATAACTCTTGAAATAATAAATATTCCTGACCAATTTTTCTTTCAACTTACAAAGTTAGCTAATTAGTGAACATCTTGAAGAGTTTCTTCAAGATTTTTAACCCGGGCGAATCTCACCGTGGCCTCCGGCAAAAAATGGATTAGGGAGATGTCGGATGATGAATTGAAGAAGGTGTTCAGGCTCGCCCCAGGTAATCCCGTACCGCCAGGTTATAGGCTGTCTGGCCCTTACGGACTTTCGCCCGGTAGTCTGCCAGTACTTCCGGATCTTTCAGGAGGTTGACAGCATAAAACGAAGCAATTTGAAACTTCCTGCGCCAGGCAATTTGATTTTCTGATGGTTTCTGTGCAGGCCTTTTCGTCGGGAAGGTCATATACGTCTGTCCACCGCGGTTTTTCAGGATTACCTGGTTGCCGAAAATTCCGCTGTAAGTTTTTACAAGATCATTTGTTGTTGACATTTTAAAGAGTTTTAAGTGGTTAAGTGTTAAGTGTTAAGTCAGGCCGGAGTGGGGCAGGATGCTTAAGACTTGTTGCTTAATCGGGTTTTTTGCAAAAGGTGGTGCAGGAACCATGAAATTGTTAATAACTTTTCTTAACCAGTTCCTGCAGCGTTGAATGAGGGTTGTTCAATCGTTGTATAAGCTCTTGTATAAGCTTTCTATAAGCTTCTGTATAAGCCAGGTATAAGCAAAGATGCAATGAAGGATGTTTTTAGGTTAAGGCAATCCCAAACGGTGCTGGAAGATGTCAAATATTTCTTTTCTTTACAACGTCAAAAACCCGTTTTTATGTATTATAACTCCTGGTATCGCCCCCGGAAAAAAGCAAAGAAAAAAGTTCAGCTGCCCGCCCAGCGCGTCAAATACGGCCAGACCTGGTGGGGGGAGCAATGGCTCAATGCCCTCACCAACATCGATTTCGACAATCGGCTGCCCCGTGGCCGGGCTTACGCCGGAAACGGGTCGGTGCTTGAGACAAAAATAGTCGTTAACAGCATCACAGCCAAAGTGGAAGGAAGCATGCCGAGGCCTTACAACATCACCATTTCAGTGCCACTTTTTACCCTTGAACAAAAGAAAAAACTTGTCAGCGGAATTAAAATGGATCCCTTTATCCTCTCTAAACTGCTCAACCGGGAATTGCCACAGGAGTTGCACCGGATTGCACTGGACCAGGGGATCAAACTCTTCCCGTCATCCTGGAAGGATTTTTCCATGGATTGTTCCTGCCCCGACTGGGCCGTGCCATGCAAGCACCTCGCAGCAGTTATCTATGTACTATCAAGGGAGATTGACGCAAACCCCTTTCTGGTGCTCCAACAGCATGGACTGGATCTGGTGGAGGAATTAAAAGATGAACAAACCGGGATCAAAGACCATCTGGAAGAATCGATTCAGATCGTGGAAGATATGATGATTAAAAAAATCCCGGGTGCCCAATCAAAAACCGATTTCACTGAAGCAGGATTACCCGATTTATCAAAAATTCCGGCCGGAGGGAATTCAATTCTGTCCCTCATCCCGGCAAAGCCGATCTTTTATCACAAGGATTTCAGGGAGATACTCCAAACAGCTTGCAGGAACCTGGAAAAGGCATTGCGAAAACACACGCCCGGGCATATCATCCAACGGCTGGAACCTCTCGTCCAACGGCTCAGCACCTTCGATGATACCATGATCCTGTTGAATCCGGATTTGTCCGTTGACAATGTCGTATTGGTTGTGGAAGGAGATGATAAAGAGGAAGTACGGGTTACTTTCAGTGAATTTGAGGCCTTGCTGGATTGTCTCGACCCGCTGCAACTGGCAGGCACCAATGATGCACTGCGGGGAATCGCAATGCACCGGCAGTTTGCAAGAACCCTTGCACTGAATGGCGCAATCATTCCACAGTTGCTGACCAACATTTCCGGCCAAATGATGATACGGTGGATTCCCGCAGTGAATGATCCTGCATTGCGTGCGCTGACCGACAAGGTGAAAGCATTTGCAAACCCGGGAACGGTTTGGATCTGGAGCGCAGGAAAAAAGAAAAAAGAGGCGTATGTTCCATTGAATCCTGTAGAAAACTCCATGATGCTCACCTCTTTGTTCCTGAACTACTTCATGAATGTTTACAGTGGATCTGAAAGGCTGATGGAGAAAAGCGGAAACAAAATCCCGGAGATGTTTTTCACACAAAAACCCGCCGTGTTCTTCGAACCTGGTGAAAAACATATCCCAAACACCATTCAACTCTGGCTGAAACGGTTAAATCTGGGTAAAAAGCTATGGAATTCACTGCTCCATGTTGAGGAAAGAAAAGGTTGGTTTTACCTGGATATTCTGGCAACTAACCGGGAAACACCCCTTGAAGTTCCGGTTCCGCTTGAGATGTTTCTGAATGAGCCGGAATTTGCATCCGTCAGATATGATGTACTCCGCGATCTGGCTGGACTGGCTGATATTTTTCCCGATTTCGGATCATACATTCAAAAACAGGGGAAACAATCCATTCAGTTCAACAGCAATGACTTTGTGGATGTTTTTATAAGGATCATGCCAATGTTGCGGCTTCTTGGCATCGAAATGCTGATGCCCAAAGAGCTGGAGAAACTTTTATCACCCAGGCCGACTTTGCGCATTACCACCAAGGCAAAAGGGAAAGCATTGTCTTTTGTGAATCTTGATCAGTTGCTTGGCTTTGAATACCAGGTTGCTCTGGGAGAAACAATGATTTCAATTTCTGAATTCAGAAAGTTGGTGGGACGCCTGTCAGGCATCGTAAAAATCAAAGATCAATATGTGCTGATTTCGAATGACCATCTTGAAAAGATGTTCGCACAACTCGACAAGCCGGTTGGCCTCACCGCACATGAACTTTTAAAAACCACGCTGGCTGAGGAGTTTCATGGAGCAAAAGTTGAATTGCCACCGGAAATTCGGAAATTGATAGCTGCCATGGCCCCGTCTGAAAAGCTGAAGTTACCGGGTAATCTTACTGCCACCCTTCGTCCTTACCAGCTCGCCGGATACCGCTGGATGGTGCAGAATGCCGCCATCGGGTTTGGCAGCCTCATCGCCGATGACATGGGACTTGGCAAAACCGTTCAGGTTATTGCGGCAGTGCTAAAGTTCAAACAGGATGGAAACCTTGAGAAAAAAAAGGTTCTTGTGATTGTCCCGACCACCCTGCTCACCAACTGGCAAAAGGAGATCGAAAAGTTCGCCCCGACCCTCACCCCCATGATTTATCATGGAGCCTCCAGGAGCCTGCTTACTGATGGAATCGACCTGATCATCACCACCTATGGCATGATCCGCAGCGACCTGGCCAAATTCAAAGCAAAAGAGTGGCATGCCATTGTGATCGATGAAGCGCAGAATATTAAAAACTCCACCACCGACCAGACAAAAGCCGTAAAAAGCCTGAAAACCACAGTCCGCATTGCTATGAGTGGAACACCGGTTGAGAACCGCCTCTCTGAATACAGGAGCATCATGGATTTTGTAAACCCCGGCTACCTTGGATCTGAAAAAGCCTTTGAGACAGAATTTGCAACACCCATCCAGGTGAACCATGACCAGGATAAAGCTGCTCTCTTCCGCAAGATCACGGCCCCATTCATTCTTCGAAGGTTGAAATCTGATAAAACCATCATCTCCGATCTGCCAGATAAGATTGAAAACAACCACTATTGTTCGCTCGGCAGGGAGCAGGCTGCCCTGTATCAGAACGTCGTAAGCAGCGCCATCGAAGACATTGAACAACTCGATGGAATTCAGCGCCGGGGGATGGTCCTGAAAATGATCACCTCGCTCAAACAGATCTGCAACCATCCCGATAACTTCCTGAAAAAGGGCTCAGCCGACCCCGCCCAATCCGGAAAATCTTTGATGCTGATTGATTTGCTGACACAAATCCATGATGCCGGTGAAAAAACCCTCATCTTCACCCAGTATAAAGAGATGGGTGATATCCTGGTGAAGATGGTCGAAAAACAGTTTGGGAGTGCTCCATTGTTTCTGCATGGAGGCACCACACGCCCTCAGCGGGATGCGCTGGTGGAGGAGTTCCAGAACCGCCGCAACAAATGGATCTTCGTTCTTTCACTCAAAGCCGGTGGCACCGGGCTCAACCTCACTGCCGCCAGCCATGTAATTCATCACGACCTCTGGTGGAACCCGGCCGTGGAGGCCCAGGCCACCGACCGCGCCTACCGCATCGGCCAAACCAAAAATGTGATGGTCAACCGCCTGCTTACCAAAGGAACCTTCGAAGAGAAGATCGATGACATGCTTAAAAGCAAGAAAAACCTGGCAAATCTGACTGTTGCCTCAGGCGAAAAGTGGATTGGTGATTTGTCGAATGAAGAGCTGAAGGAGGTTTTTTTATTAAGGTAAGCTGAACAAGGATAAATTCGTTAAATTTGCAGAAAAGCAAGATCATGAACATTCAAGCGGAAAAACTGGAGCTTGTCAGACTGATCCTGGATACTGACAACCCTGGCATTCTGGCCTCGGTAAAAAGGATTTTCTTCAACTCAAAAAACGTGGATTTCTGGGATTGTTTGCCCCAATACCAGAAGGATGAAATTCTTGAAGGGATTGAAGAGATTGAAACCGGTGAAACCATAGACTATGAGAAGTTTATTAAAAAACACCTGTAATGAATCGGGAAATCAAACTCTCCCGGAGAGCAGTGAAAAAACTCGATAATCTCCTCATTTTTCTTGAAAATGAATGGTCAGCCAAAGTTAAGCAAGACTTTATCCAACGGTTGAACAAATCATTGCATCAAATTCAAAAGCTTCCCGAAAGTTCCCCCGAATCAAATAAGATTAAAGGCCTGAGAAAGTGTGTTGTGACTAAACAGACAACCGTATTCTATAAATATTCGGAAAGAACAATAGACATTGTCGCAATCTTTGATAATCGGCAAGATCCGAATTCTCTTAATAAAGAATTGGAAAGTTAATGGTAACTTGATAACTTGACAATGGCCTCCGGCAAAAAATGGATTGGTGATTTGTCGAATGAGGAGCTGAAAGAGGTTTTTGGGTAGAGGTGATCAAAAAGGTCTGTTAATAACTACTTCCGGCAAATATTTTTCGTGTTGATTCATTTTACGTGTGTGTAAAACTGTTCGTGATGTGTTCAGGATAAATGGAGGTGTCAATTTGTACAGTAAACAGTTCCTTCTGCAACATATCCTGCAGGACATGGTAAAAAAATCGAGCAAGTTGTGGTTGACGCACCATCACACTAGAGCCATCAACTAATAAAATCCAGATAATTCTCTCTATGAATGACCCGATAAGATGAATTTGAATACGTTGCCAAAAACTCCTTTGGCGGTTTGATGGTTTTTTCACTCCACTTGAACTCTGTTCCTTCTAAATTTCCGCCTGATTCTTCAATGAGATCGATCTCCTTCTGGTCATAAGTTCTCCAGAAATAGTAGTTACACGGTTTTGCGAGGTAGTGATTTCTTTTTAACCGTTCCGAAATGCAGTAATTCTCCCATAATCTTCCGGTATCATCGCGGAGCGCAAGCCGGTTGAAATTTGAAATAACAGCGTTTCTTATCCCGTTATCCCAGAAAAAATACCGGCGTGATTTGGTAATCTCTTTTCGCAGGTTGCGGCTGAATCCCTGCAGGGAGAATAGGATGTAACATTTTTCAAGCAAATCAAGATACCGGGTCACCGTATTTTTACTTACGCCGAGTCCGGATGCCAGTTCGGTAGCTGAAACGTCATTCCCGATCTGGAATGCAACTAAACGCAACAGGTTCATGATGAAGGTCGAATCTTTTAAGTTGTCCAGCGTAAGCATGTCTTTTATCAAGGATCCGTTTTTTATGGATTCAAGTACGTCAATTCTTTCTGTATTCGTATTTGAGGTAATTACCTGCGGATATGCCCCAAATATCAATCTTGTTTCCAGGTTCTCTTTCGATGATAAAAAATCCTCTTTCAATTCAAGCTGGGCCACAGGATAGAGGTAAAAAAACTTACTTCTTCCGGTGAGAGGTTCTCCTATCTCATTTTTCAGATCGAAAGCAGATGATCCTGTCACAAATACAGCAATGCCGGGAATGGCGTCAGCGATTAATTTAAGATTCAGACCAATGGAGGGAATTTTTTGTGCTTCATCTATAAAAAGATAATCATATCCGGCAGTAAATTGATTCAAAAGACTCAATCGCCGGCTGGATAAAATTTCTGCGACATCAAGGTTTTCTCCCTGGACCATGAGAATTTTTCCGTGTTCAATATGATCTTTGATATGCTGCATTAGAAAGGTTTTCCCGGTTCTTCTTGCCCCGAATAGTCCGGTTACAAAGCCTGGCCGCAAACTTTCCAACAAAGAATTTGTGATAGATCTGATTATCATAATGACTAAATTAAGCTAAATATAGTCAGCAAATATACCATAATTTATATTAAAACCGAACATTCTTACTCCCGGATAGAAATTTGATCAAAATCCTAAAATTACTGAGCTGTATTCCCATGCCACCTATTTCTTTTCATTGTTTGAATTTTATCCAAAGCCTGCATTGTTTCAATTGTTTCCATTGACAAATATCAACTCCACCTTTGAGATATTACAGACCTTGTTTGTTAAAATCATGGTAATCAGACAAATCACGATCTAAGATATATGTTGTACCCTATATCCGGTTAGGTTATTTCAGATTAATTTTTAACTTTGCCGGCTTATTGATTGTTAAATGATTCACTATGAGTGCTGAAAGTCTTATCCTGTTTTTCATCGTTGGGGCTTTTCTGGTGGGATTCGCCATCGTTTTTGCCCATTTTGCCGCACCCAACTCCAAAAACCCCCAGAAGGCCGAACCTTACGAGTGCGGAATCCCCACGGAGGGCCTTACCTGGCTTCAGTTTAATGTGGGCTATTATTTATTTGCCATCATCTTCCTGGTGTTCGACGTTGAAAGCGTCTTCATCTTTCCGTGGGCCGTGGTGATGAAAGAACTTGGAATGACCGCATTTATTGAAATCGTCATTTTCTTTTTCGTATTGGGCCTTGGCCTGTTATATGCCTGGAAGAAAGGAGCTTTGAAATGGGAATAAAAAACATGAAAGATGCGGATTTCCGCGACAACGAAACCCTCGACCTGTTTAAACAGACCGGTGGAAACGTGTTGATGACCACCCTCGATGCCATTATGGACTGGGGCCGCTCCAACTCGCTGTGGCCGCTTACCTTTGCAACCAGCTGCTGTGGCATCGAAATGATGGCAACAGGCGCTTCGCGTCATGATTTCAGCCGGTTCGGAATCGAAGTTTACCGTGCCTCCCCCCGGCAGGCCGATGTTATCGTAGTTGCCGGAACAGTCGTTAACAAAATGGCGCCGGTACTCAAACGTTTATACGACCAGATGTCCGACCCAAAATATGTGATCGCCATGGGCGCATGCGCCGTTTCCGGCGGCCCCTTCTTTTATAACTCCTATCATGTCGTGCGTGGCGTGGATCACGTAATCCCGGTGGATGTTTATATCCCCGGTTGTCCGCCCCGCCCCGAATCACTCCTCTACGGCGTGATGCAGCTCCAGCGCAAGATCAAACTGGAATCAATGGCAAATCCAAAACGAACCTTAGAATTAAAATAGAAAATTTCCCACGATGGATAACGCAGCATTGAAGGAGCGCATTCTGGGTCTTGTTCCCGACGCAGAATTCCAGGAAAACAAACAATTTCTTACCTTCATCATACCGCCGGCAAAATTTCATGATTTAGCCATCAGACTAAAGTCTGATGCTGAATTACAATTCGATTACCTCTTTTGTTTATCAGGCGTTGACATGGTGAAATTTCTTGAAGTGGTTTACCACCTCGAATCAACCACCCATAAACATCAGCTGGTGCTTAAGGTGAGAACCGAAGATCGTGTAAACGGTGCGATTGATACCGTTTGCGACATCTGGAGAACTGCCGAACTGCACGAACGCGAAGTTTACGACCTGATGGGTATCCGCTTTAACAACCATCCCGACCTGCGCAGGTTCTTCCTCGAAGAGGGCTGGATCGGCCATCCGCTCCGTAAAGATTATGTTGATGAAGTTAACATCGTAGAACTTTAAGGTATGAAAGAAGTTATAAACCTGCCTGTTAAAAATGTTGAGGAGGAGGAATACCACATTAACATGGGTCCTCAGCACCCCTCCACCCATGGTGTGCTGCGGCTGGTTGTTTCACTCCAGGGAGAGATCGTCAAGAGCCTGAAGCCTCATTGCGGCTACATCCACCGGGGCATTGAGAAGATGTGTGAAAAGGATACCTATCCCCAGATCATCCACCTCACCGACCGGATGGACTACCTTTCGGCACACATCAACAACCACGCGGTTTGCCTGCTGGTTGAAAATGCCCTTGAGGTAGAGGTTCCCGAACGCGTAAAATATATCCGCACCATCATCGACGAACTCAACCGCATCGCCTCCCATCAGCTCTGGTGGTGCAGCTTCGGAATGGACATGGGCGGGCTGACCTGTTACTTCTATGGCTTACGCGACCGGGAAAAAATTCTCGATATTTTCGAAGAGTCTTTCGGTTCAAGATTGTTGCACAGCTATTACACTCCGGGCGGACTGATGATGGACATTCATCCTGATTTCCAGAAGAATGTGAAAGCCTTCATCAAATATTTCCGTAAAAAGATCAAAGATTACGATGAACTGCTCACCGGCAACGTGATCATGCAGCTGCGCTCAAAAGGGGTGGGATACCTGTCCAAGGAAGATGCCATAAGTTATGGTGTTACAGGTCCTTCGGGCCGTGCATCCGGTTTTTCCTGCGATGTTCGCAAACATCATCCGTACGGCGTGTATGATAAGGTTGATTTCAACGAAATTCTTGGCACCAAAGGCGACACGTTTGAACGTTATATGATGAGAATGAATGAGATGCACGAATCAATGAGGATCATTGAGCAACTCATCGACAACATTCCTGCAGGCGATTACACAGCCAAGATGAAGGCAGTGCTCAAGCTTCCTGCCGGCGAATATTACCAGCGTGTAGAGGCTTCGCGTGGCGAACTGGGTGTTTATTGCATCAGTGACGGCAACAAAACTCCATACCGCATGAAATTCCGATCACCCAACTTCTCCAACCTCAGCGCACTTGATCATATCAGCCGCGGGGTGAAGATCGCCGACCTGGTTGCCATTGGAGGTTCCCTTGATTATGTTATTCCGGATATTGACAGATAATAAAATTTATCTATGAACTTTAGCTTATACGACTTTACGTCATTCAACCAATGGATCGATAAGTTCCTGAACGACAACCTGCCGGCTTTCTGGGCTGTTGCCGCGGAAATGGTCATCATTGGGGTGGCTATCCTGCTCTTTTATGCGCTGGTCGGGTTGTTCCTGGTCTATGCAGAACGCAAGGTTTGTGCCTTCATGCAGAATCGTGTCGGCCCGAACCGGGTTGGCCCTTTCGGGTTTTTTCAGACCATCGCCGACTTCATCAAGCTGATGCTGAAGGAGCTGATCTATATCAAAAATGCCGATCAGCTGCTCTTCAACCTGGCTCCGTTCATCGTGATTATCGCCTCGTTTATGGCCATTGCTGCGATTCCCTTTGCCAAAGGGCTGCACGCCATCGACTTCGATATAGGTATCCTCTATGTCATCGCGGTATCGTCGCTTGGGGTTGTCGGCATCCTGCTTGCAGGCTGGTCGAGCAACAACAAGTATTCGCTCATCGGCGCCATGCGTTCGGGAGCACAGATCGTGAGCTACGAGCTTTCAGTCGGATTGTCGCTGGTTACCATCATCATCCTTGCAGGTACGATGCAGTTTTCTGAAATCGTGGAAGGACAAAGGAATGGCTGGTTCATTTTCACAGGGCACATCCCGGCTTTCATCGCCTTCATCGTGTTCCTGATCGCCAGCACTGCCGAAACAAACCGCGGGCCTTTCGACCTTGCAGAAGCCGAATCAGAACTTACTGCCGGTTTCCACACGGAATATTCCGGGATCAAGTTTGCCTTTTTCTTCCTGGCCGAATACATGAACATGTTTATTGTGGCTTCCATTGCCGCCACTGTTTTTCTTGGCGGATGGATGCCTTTCCACGTAGGCTCCTGGGCAGGATTTAACCAGGTTATGGATTACATCCCGCCATTCGTCTGGTATATCGGGAAAACCTTTTTTGTCATCTGGATCATGATGTGGTTTAAATGGACCTTCCCACGGTTGAGGATCGACCAGTTGTTGACCCTGGAATGGAAATATCTGTTACCCATCAACCTGGTCAATATTCTTATCATGGCATTTATCGTATTAATGGGTTGGCATTTTTAGAAAACTATGAACAGCATTTTCGAATACTTTGCAGATATCTTTCACGCGGTTAAATCACTCCTTACGGGGATGAAAGTAACCGGAAGATACTTCTTCAGCCCAGGGGAGATCGTAACCCAGCAGTACCCGGAGAACCGGAAGACACTGAAAATGTACGACCGCTTCAAGGGTGAAGTGATCATGCCGCACAATGAGCACAACGAGCACCGGTGTACCGGATGTGGTATATGCGAAACGGCATGCCCGAATGGTTCCATCGAAATCATCCAGGCTAAGATCGACCTGCCCGACGGCAAGAAAAAACGCATCATCGACAAACACATCTACCACCTTGGGATGTGCACATTCTGCGGGCTCTGCATAAAATCATGCCCGTCGGATGCACTCGCCTGGGGCCAGGAGTTCGAACATGCGGTATTCGACCGGTCGAAACTGAACAAGACCTTAAATCAACCCGGATCATCCATCCTAAAAGATATTGTAGAATGACACCAAATCAATTGATGTTTGCGATCTTCTCGGCAGTCATTATCATATTTTCCATTCTGACTGTGACCAGCCGGCGTATCCTGAGGTCAGCCACCTTCCTGCTTTTTGTGCTGGTGGCTACCGGCGGAATGTATTTCCTGCTCAGGTTTAACTACCTGGCTGCCATACAGCTTACGCTTTATGCCGGCGGCATTGTGGTACTGATCATTTTTTCGATCCTCCTCACCAGCCATATCGCTGAGAAACTGGAAAAGCCGGAGATGAAAAAAGTAATCCCTGCATTTCTGGCAGCCGCCGCCGGTGCGGTGATCACCATTGCCACCATCCTGCAGCACACCTTTCCCATGGAGGCGGTCTCCATGAGCGAGCGAACCAACATCCGTGCGATCGCGAAAAGCCTGATCAGCACGGAGAAATACGGATATGCACTGCCCTTTGAAGTGATCAGCATTTTATTGCTGGCAGCAATGGTTGGCGCAATTATCCTGGCTAAAAAACGTAAAGATTAATTTTATAAGACCCTGAAACTATGTTTGAAGGAGTTCCATTAACCTGGTTTTTAATCACTGGCACCATCATGTTCTTTGTTGGTATCTATGGATTTCTGGTCCGGAAAAACCTGATCACCATCCTTATGTCAACCGAGTTGATCCTTAATTCGGTCAACATCAACTTTGTTGCCTTTAATAAAATCCTCTACCCGGATCATCTGGAAGGGATGTTCTTTAGCCTTTTCATCATTGCGGTTGCAGCAGCGGAAGCATCGGTGGCCATTGCCATCATCATCAACATCTACCGCCGCCTCGTCAACATCGATGTTGAGAAGATGGATGAAATGAAGTATTAACTTTCCCGAATCCCGGCTCCTCCCCCCGCAGGGGGGAGGTCAGGGAGGGGGTCATACAAAAACAACTATGCTCGATTTCAGTTACACCGTTTGGATCCTGCTGATACCCTTACTTATGTTTGTGGTGGTTGGCCTGTTCGGGAACCGTTTTAAACCACTGGTTTCCGGGATCGCCGGAACCGCCGGCCTGTTTGTTATCTGGATACTGTCGCTGGTTACGGCCTATAAGTACTTCTTCGTACTTGAAAAGGCTGCCGACGGCTCTTTCCAGAAATTTCTGGCCTTCAACATGCGCTGGCTGAACCTGACAGATACGCTGCACATCGACATGGGCGTGCTCCTTGACCCCATCTCAGTCATGATGCTGATCGTGATCACCACCGTATCTTTTATGGTGCATGTCTATTCCATTGGTTACATGGATGGGGAAAAGGGCTTTATGCGCTTTTTTGCAACCCTGTCGTTGTTCAGCTTCTCAATGCTGGGCCTGGTCGTAGCAACCAACATCTTCCAGATGTATATTTTCTGGGAACTTGTAGGGGTATCTTCCTACCTGCTGATCGGGTTCTATTACACAAAAGATTCTGCAGTATCCGCCTCCAAAAAAGCATTTATTGTCACCCGTTTTGCCGACCTCGGATTCCTTATCGGGATCCTGATGCTCTCATTTTCAACCGGAACCTTCGACTTCCTTACACTCACAGGTGCCAACAGTCCTGCATTTTCATCGGGAACCGGGATCATGTTCCTGGGTTTGTCAACCATGACGTGGTCGATGATCTTCATCTTCATGGGCGGTGCCGGTAAATCGGCCATGTTCCCGCTGCACATCTGGCTGCCGGATGCCATGGAAGGCCCGACACCGGTTTCAGCCCTGATCCACGCAGCCACGATGGTTGTTGCAGGGGTTTACCTGGTTGCGCGACTTTTTCCGATCTACATCTTTGCCGCCCCGGTCGCCCTCGATGTGGTGATGTACGTGGGGGCTTTCAGTTCCATCTTTGCCGCGGTAATCGCCTGCACCCAGTTCGACATCAAACGGGTGCTTGCCTATTCCACCATGTCGCAGATCGGGATGATGATGTTCGCCCTGGGTGTTTCAGGATATGGCGGGCATGAAGGACTGGGTTACATGGCCTCCATGTTCCATCTGTTTACCCATGCATTTTTCAAATCGCTTCTGTTCCTCGGTGCCGGAGCCATCATTCACGCCGTTCACAGCAATGTGATGAACGATATGGGTGGCCTGCGGAAATACCTTCCCATCACCCATGCAACTTTTCTCATCGCCTGTATTGCCATTGCCGGAGTTCCGCCGCTGGCAGGATTTTTCAGCAAAGACGAGATCCTTGCCGCCGGTCATGAAAGAAGCCTGATGTTGTACTGGGTGGAGATGATCGTTTCGGGGTTAACCGCCTTTTATATGTTCCGTCTCTACTTCTCCGTATTTTGGGGGAAAGACACACATTATCATCACACACCCCATGAAGGGTCTAAATGGATGACAATTCCCCTGATGCTCCTGTCAATCGGGGCCATGTTTGCCGGGTTTATTCCATTCTCTCACCTGGTCACCACCGACCGTTTGCCTTTTCAGGCTCACCTTGACATGGCCATTGCAATCCCTGCAGTGCTGGTCGGGCTCATCGGAATTGCGGTTGCCATGGTCTTCTACCGGAAGGAGTCAAATATTCCGGATAAGATCTACAATGCCCTGGGTGGTTTTTCGACGGCAGCATTTCATAAATTCTACATCGACGAAGTGTATCTTTTCATCACGAAGAAGGTTATCTTCAATTACGTTTCCCGGCCCATCGCCTGGTTCGACCGCCACATTGTGGATGGATCAATGAACGGGATTTCCTATGTAACCAATGAGGCATCGGAGCGCATCAAAAAATTTCAATCAGGACAGTTGCAGCAGTATGCACTCGTTTTTGTATCAGGGGTGGTGCTGCTCACCTTGTTATTCACCTATTTACTGACCAACTAATTCCAAGGAATAATGAGTATTCTGACACTATTTATCATTATACCGATTCTCACCATAATTGGTATTCTATTCAGCAAATCCCACATGCAGGTCAAATGGATCTCGGTGGTGGGGATGAGTCTCCAGTTGCTGAGTGCCATCGCATTGATCTTTATGTACCTTGCTGAACGGAGAGCCGGCAACATGGCCGAGGTGCTCTTTGTACAGGACAATGTGTGGTATGAAACCCTGAACATCCATTTCTACCTCGGTGTGGATGGCGTATCTGTTGCCATGATCGGGCTGACAGCCCTGGTGGTTTTCGCCGGCATCTTTGCCAGCTGGGACATTGTTGATCTGCCCAGGGAGTTCTTTACCTCGCTCATCCTGCTTGCCGCCGGAGTTTTCGGGTTTTTCATCTCGCTCGACCTCTTTACCATGTTCCTTTTCTATGAACTGGCGGTAATCCCCATGTATCTTCTGATTGGCATCTGGGGCAGCGGCCCGCGTCATTATTCAGCCATGAAGCTCACCCTCATGCTGATGGGTGGCTCTGCTTTCATTCTTTTAGGAATCATCGGCATCTACTTCAACTCTGCACCTGGTGGAGGTCAGCTTACATTCGACCTGATAAAAATCTCAAAGCAGACGATTCCGCTTAATGTCCAGCTCTTTCTCTTCCCATTCCTCTTCGCAGGATTTGGCGTGCTTGGAGCCATGTTCCCGTTCCATACATGGTCGCCCGACGGCCATGCCTCTGCGCCTACAGCGGTTTCCATGCTCCATGCGGGCGTACTGATGAAACTGGGTGGTTACGGATGTTACCGTGTTGCCGTTTTTCTCCTGCCTGAAGCGGCGCATCAGCTGGGCTGGATCTTCCTGATCCTCGCCACCATCGGTGTGATTTATGGCGCACTCGGCGCAATATGGCAGAAAGACCTGAAATATATCAATGCATATTCCTCTGTGAGTCACTGTGCCCTTGTGCTTTTTGCAATCCTGATGTTTAACCAGACTGCGATGAACGGAGCCATCATGCAGATGATCTCCCACGGAATCATGACAGCCCTCTTCTTTGCCCTTATCGGGATGATCTACGGACGAACACACACCCGGTTCATCAATGAGATGGGCGGACTGATGAAGGTGATGCCTTTCCTCGGTGTTGCTTACGTAATTGCCGGTCTTGCATCGCTCGGACTGCCTGGATTCAGTGGTTTTGTTGCTGAAATGACCATCTTCGTAGGTTCGTTTCAAAATGCCGATACTTTTCACCGTGTTGCCACCATCATTGCTGCTTCGTCTATTGTTGTCACTGCCGTTTATGTACTCAGAGTAGTTGGCACCCTTTTACTTGGAAAAATAAAGAATGAGCACTTTGAAAACCTTCCGGATGCAAAATGGTATGATAAAGTGAGTGTCATTACCCTGATTTTCGGAATTACCTTCATCGGGATGGCACCACTCTGGCTTTCGGATATGATTACCGGTGGCCTGGGACCCATCATGCATAAATTACTGGCTGCGGCCCCGATATTAAATTAACCACGCCCGCCCTCCCCTCCCTTTTTGGGGACAGGGGGTGGGGTATTAAAAACTTAAAACAATACACACAATGCTGATAATGAGACATGAATTACTGCTGATTGCCATCACAGTAATCTTATTGATTGTCGAAATATTTCTGTCCAATACACAGAAACATAAAATCATTTTGCCGGCAATCCTGCTGATGGCGGCTGTAACGGTTATAGGTTTTATTCCCGGGACACCGGGTATCCTGTTTGGCGGTATGTACCAGTCGACAGCACTCTCGATGATGTTTAAAAACATTCTGAACATCGGGGTGCTGATCGTCTTTATTCAATCAGTTGATTGGCTTAAACAACCACAGAATAAGGAGAAGATCAGTGAATTTTTCATCCTGATGCTCTCCACCCTGATCGGGATGAACTACATGATCTCAGCAGGAGATTTCCTCATGTTCTATATCGGACTCGAGTTGGCAACAATCCCAGTTGCCGCATTGGCAGCTTATGAACGAATGAAGGAGAAATCAGCAGAAGCCGGGGTCAAGTTAATCTTCACTTCAGCCCTTTCGTCTGGCATTTTACTGTATGGCCTCTCCATGATTTACGGAACCACCGGCACCATGTATTTCGCAGATGTAGCGCCATTGATCACCGGTGTACCCCTGCAGGTTCTCGCGTTTATTTTCTTTTTTGCCGGGATGGCATTTAAAATTTCTCTTGTACCGTTCCATCTCTGGACTGCCGATGTGTATGAAGGCGCCCCGGTGAATGTCGCTTCCTATCTCTCTGTCATTTCAAAGGGAGCAGCTGTTTTTGTTTTCACAATCATTCTTTATACTGTATTTTATAAGATTGCCGTGATGTGGAGTGAATTGCTCTATGGAATTACCATCCTCACCATAACGGTTGGTAACCTGTTTGCCATGCGCCAGCAGAACCTTAAGCGTTTTCTTGCATTTTCTTCAATCGCACAGGCCGGTTTTATCCTGCTTGGTATGCTCGGACAAAGCCAGCTGGGCATGACCACAGTAATCTATTTCGCACTGGTTTACATCTTCTCAAACCTGGGAGCCTTCGGTGTGGTTGGGATCATCTCCAACCGAACCGGCAAAGAGAACATCAATGATTACGACGGGCTTTACCGTACCAATCCCAACCTCAGCCTGGTGATGATGCTTGCACTCTTTTCGCTTGCAGGCATACCGCCACTGGCCGGGTTTTTCGGTAAATTTTTCCTGTTCACGGCAGCTGCAAAGCAAGGATATTACATTCTCGTTCTTATTGCGCTGATCAACACAATCATTTCATTATACTACTATTTACTGGTGATCAAGGCCATGCTGCTGAACAACAGCGACCAGCCGATTGCAAAATTTACCAGTGACGGGTATACCCGTGTTGGCCTCCTTATGTGTGTGGCCGGCATGGTGATTATCGGTTTTGCCAGTTCAATCTATGAAATGGTATTTAACCTTAGTTTTGGATTGTATTAACGGCCGAATGTAGAGACGGGGCATGCCCTGTCTCTACATTACGGCATATCCCTGGCGGGATTAAAAAATATTATTATGGCATTGTCAAAAGGAAAACACAATATCGCCGAAATAGAAGGCACACGCTGTACCGTGATCGAAACCGGAGCAACCCCTGACAGGGCCGGGTTCTTGAAAATCCTGCTTGTTCATAATGGATACGAGGTGAAGATGGAGCAGGAAAAAGCGAAGGACGGAACCGCACTGGAAACCTTTGTTATTGGATTAACAGACATCCTCTTCAACCCGATGATCATGGTTTATGAGAAAAAACTCATCAGAAAAGACGGGTTGACAGTTACCCCGGCATTCTGGAATCAATGGCCGGAAGATGATACCCTCCCATACTGGCAGTTGCAACGGTAATCCCCATGCAAAAATTTGCCAAGTATTTTTCCTGGTTTGTTATTCTTCTCTATTTTATCCTGGGGGTCTACGTGCT
Organism: uncultured Bacteroidales bacterium; assembly: GCA_903926565.1. Taxonomy (GTDB): domain Bacteria; phylum Bacteroidota; class Bacteroidia; order Bacteroidales; family FEN-979; genus CAIVAT01. The sequence goes on along the minus strand of CAIYJU010000201.1, from coordinate 7,813 downwards.
TGTCAGTCCGCGATTCCAGTATTTATCAAAGGAGATGAAACTCGTATTTTCAATTTTCCTTTTTCTGTATGGAAGTTTCCGCCTGGCCCGCCTCTGGAGCAGATCAAGAGAGCAGAACGAGGAATAAATTTGGAAGGCACAATAATAAATTTCATAATTTTGTGTTCTCTCTTATGAATCTGTTGATTTTAAGCGGAAAAGCGATGAAAATCATCAAAAATACCCGGGTCTTGTGTTTTAATTTGGTTGGGATTTTCCTCTTCCTGATGTTATGGTCGTGCGGAGGAGGTGAAAGCCAGAAATTTTCGGATACTCCTACCAACGGAAAAATTAAAGTCGGAATCGATGACTCCTACCGCCTGCTGTCTGAAGCTGAGGTATATGCATTTGAGGCGATATACAAATATACCAAAATCGAAACCCAGTTCAAGACAGAGGCTGATGTAATCAACGATTTCATGAATGATTCCGTCCCACTGATTATCGTTAACCGGATGCTTTCGGGTCAGCAGGTGGCCTATCTCAGGGAACGTCAGTACATTCCCAAAACCACAAAAATAGCCATTGATGCCATTGCGCTGATCGTGAACAGGGAGAACCCGGATACGTCTCTTTTTTTTAACACTGTAAGGGAGATTTTTGAGGGTAAGATTACTTCCTGGAACCAGATTGATAAAAAATCGAAGCTGAAAGATCTGAAGGTTGTGTTCGACAACTTTAAGTCAGGTAATCCCAGGTATTTTCAGGAGAAGTTTAAACTTGGTTCCTTTCCGTCAACCTGCTTTGCCGTGCAGAGCAATGAGGAGGTAATTAATTACGTTGAAAATAATGTAAATGCCATCGGGGTAATCAGTGTAAACTGGATCAGCGATCCGGCTGATACCATTTCACACAATTTTCTGAAACGGTTTAAAGTCGTTGGCGTTGCACTTGAAGGGGATAATGATCCGGACACTAAATTTTATCGTCCTTTCCCGGGTTACATAGCTGAAGGATCATACCCGTTCACCAGGGATGTGTACTGCATCAACCGTCAGCCATACCGTGGACTGGCTTATGGATTTTCGTCTTTCATTGCCGGGGAGAAGGGCCAGTTTATTGTCCTTCATTCCGGTTTGGTGCCTGCCGCAATGCCGGTAAGATTAGTTGAAATTAAACATTAAGATACAGGAGAAACAGATTATGTCCAGATTTACTAAACCGGTTGGTGTTGTTGTTGCTCTAATGCTCCTTTTTCCTTTTATCGGAAAAATACACTCCCAGGATTTGAATGATGCCAGAAAGCTGACAAAGAACGAACAGTTTGTGGAAGCCAGCTCAATGTTTAAAAAACTGATCAGGCAGACGCCAACAGATGGAGATCTTTATTACTATTACGGAAGGAATTTCCTCTATAAATTTTATTCAGATACACTCAACGTATCCTTCCCCGAAATGGCGGATTCAGCCAGGGCATTATACGAACAGGGTAAAACACAGGATCCTGCCAACCCCCTGAATTTTGTGGGACTGGCGGGGCTTGATGTAATCGCAAAAAATATTCCAAAGGCAAAGGAAGAGTATACGAAAGCGAAGGAATTGCTGCCATCGAAAGCAAACAAATCGATCAAGATGGAGCCGTCAAGACAGGCCAACATACAGATTGAGATGGCGTTGTGGTATGTTTTTGCCAGGGTGCATGATACGGCAAGTGTTTTTACCCTGTTGCGGTCTGCCGAAAAACTTGACAACAAAAACCCGTTCCTCTACATTGTATTGGGAGATGTCTATTTTTTCCTTCTGAATGACGGATCCAAAGCGATCGCCAATTATAACATAGCACAGGGTCTTGATCCCAAATCGCCAATGGCCAAGCTCAGACTTGGACAGTTGTGGCTTCGTGCCAAACGATATACCGAAGCCATGAATTATTACCAGGAAGTGGTGAACATGGATTCAACGTTTGCCCCTGCTTACCGCGAGCTTGGCTCACTTCAGGCCAGGGCAGGCCGGCAGGAGGAAGCGAAAAAAAGCTTTTATAAATTTCTCGAACTGTCTAAAAACACCGCGGCACGGAAACAATTCGTTAATACGCTGATCGAACTGAAAGACTATACCGAAGCCATCGAGCAGCTGAATATTATCCTGGGCGTTGACAATACTGATAATGATGTGAACCGGGCGCTGGCCTATTCCTATTTTGAAACCCAGCAATATGACAAGGGGCTCGTTTACATCAAGAAGTTTATCGCAAACGCAAAACCGGAGAAGGTAAGGGCACTGGATTATGCCTATTACGGGCGGCTTCTGGTTAAAACCAAACAGGACTCACTGGGTGCCGTGCAACTGATGAAGGCTTATGTACTCGACACGAGCAAAACTGAACTCATCTCTGAGGCAGCCCTTTGCTATACAAAAATTAAAAAATATGACAAGGCAAAAGAGCATTATGAACGCAAAATTGCAACGGGTCGGGGTGTTCCCATGGATTATTATAACCTGGGAAAAGTTTTCTACAGCCTTCAGGATTATGTGAACGCTGATACAAACTTAGTGATTTTTAATTTGGCTCAGCCTGATTACATCCCTGGTTGGCTGTGGCGCGCAAGGACCAAATCAAACCTCGATCCAGACAGCAAGGCTGGGCTAGCCAGACCCATTTATTTAATAATTATAGAAAAGACAAATGGAGATAAAGCCAAGTATACAAAAGAACGCATAGAATCTTATTATTACCTAGCATTCTACAATTTCATAAAATATAACGAAACCAAGGGTAAGGGATTTGCAGTAAAGGCAATGGATTATTCAAACAAGGTCATAGATATTGATGCAAAAGATGAGAAGTCAGATAAAGCCAAACAGATAATAGAAAATCTAAAAAAAATCGTGCCGGCAATATCCCTAGGTATGACCAAATCCGATGTAATCAAAATAATGGGAAATCCTTCCAATACCTCAAGTACTACAACAGTCGCTGGAAATACTGAGTTATTATTCTTCGACAACTTTAAAATTTCGATTGGAATCAGTGCTGAGGGAGTAGTTGAATACATTAATGAAATTAATTGAAAATATTGAAATTAGGAAGCATTTCCTTCTTTGAATTCGGTATTAATTTTTTTACCTTTGTAGTCCTATTTAGTTAGAAACTCCAACAATTCATTCAATCTTTAATCTAAAACTTTTTAACGATGAGCAAGACAAATAGCACAGGCGGATCATTGGGTGAAGCCTTAAGGTCAGTGTTTACAGTGGGCGCCATAATCGTAGCATTCGCCTTTTCTTATTTCCTTTACAAGGTTGTGTTTGGTAACCCATTATTCTTTGAAGGCGGCAACCCGGAAGGAGCTCCACTGCCGGGCAATTATCTTGCCATTATCTATAAGGGCGGTGTGATTGTACCATTTCTGATTACCCTGAACCTCCTCGTAATTATTTTCACGGTTGAACGTGGTATCACCCTCGTCCGGGCCAGGGGAAAAGGCCGCATCAATGTATTTGTGAAAAACCTTCAGGGTTTTCTCAACAACAACAAAATCGAAGAGGCTATTGTAGCCTGCGACAAGCAAAAAGGATCGCTTGCCAATGTTATGAAAGCCGGCTTACTCCGTTACCGCTCTTTGCAGAATGATGCAAGCCTTGTAAAAGATCAGAAAATCCTTGCCCTGCAAAAGGAGTTTGAAGAGGCTACCGCACTCGAGCTGCCTATGCTCTCGCGTAACCTGGTTATCATCTCCACCATTGCTTCAATTTCCGTATTAACCGGTCTGATGGGAACAGTTATCGGGATGATCAAGGCCTTTGCGGCACTTGCCCAGGCAGGCGCACCTGATGCCCTTGCACTTGCAAACGGTATATCTGAGGCCCTTATCAACACCGCGTTTGGTATCTTTGGTTCATTGCTGGCTATCATTTTCTACAACTTCTTTTCCACTCAGATTGATAGCTTTACTTATAAAATTGATGAGGCCGGATTCAGCCTTGTTCAGTCATTTGCAGCTACTACCAAATAGTTAAAAAGAGCGCACCATGCCAAAAATTAAACATCCGGCAAGATCTCCGCACATAGACATGACGCCTATGGTGGATTTGTTTTCCTTGCTGTTAACCTTCTTCATGTTAACAACCTCGTTCCGCCCGCAGGAAGCTGCGCCGATCGAAACACCCTCTTCGGTGTCAGAAAAGCAGGCTCCGGATAATGATATTATGACAATATATATCAGCAAAGACGGAAAGGTGTTCTTTAACATAGATAACGGTCAGGATACTTCTACCCATTTCAGGGAAAAACTGCTTCTGAAAATGGCGGAGCAGTATAAAATTACCTATACTCCGAAAGAACTTGATAAATTCAGTAAAATGGCCTCTTTTGGAATGCCAATCAAAGATCTGAAGGAGTGGATCAACGCGACTGAACCGAAAGACCGGGACAAGCTCCAGGTAGGTGTTCCGATGGACTCTACCGACAACCAGCTCGCCTGGTGGGTCCGTATGGCCAGGTTGACCAACCTGAACGCCGAAGTTGCCATCAAGGGTGATGCTGAAACAGATTATACCGCAGTGAAGAAGATCATGGACCTGTTACAGGAGAACAAGGTAAATAAATTTAATCTCGTTACCAACCTTCAGAAGGACGAAGTCACAATGAAGGATATGCCTAAATAAGGCAGCGCGATTTTAATCCCTAAAAGAAAAAACCAGTATGGGTGAAATAATTGTTGAGGAAAAAGGGAAAAAGGGTGGGAAACGCCAGGCGAAGAAACACAGCACCCGCATCGACATGACCCCCATGGTCGACCTGATGTGTTTGCTGATAACCTTCTTCATGTTAACCACGGCTTTTAGCAAGCCCAAGGTCATGGTCATCACCATGCCCGAAAAAACAGACAATCCTGATGATAAAAACCGGCCGGAAATTCCGAAAAACAGAACATTGAATATTTTGCTGACAGAAGGCCACAAGGTTTATTATTACATCGGTATTGCAGATCCTAAGAAACCGCAGGAATTGCCGCAGCTGGTCAAAACCGACTTCAGTAAAGACGGAATTCGTAAATTCCTGTTGATTAAGAACAAGGACCTCTTCACAAAAATTGCAGAATACCGGGATAAACGGATTACCGGTAAAACTGTGGTGGCAGATACAACCGCTGACAGTGCAATCAAGAAGATGAAAAAAGAGGATCAAAAAGGGCCGATTGTTCTGATCAAGGCGGATGATAAAGCGAAGTACAAGGACATTGTCGATATCATCGACGAAATGGCCATCTGCAACATCAACAGTTACGCTGTGGTTGATATGACCCCGGTAGAACTGGATATGCTGAAGAACGCTCCTAAATAATGAGAGATATTGTGTTTAACACGTTAAAAAAATAGTGTATGGCAATTGAAACACAGCATACAGAATCGCTGGAGGATATTGTTTTCAAAAACAGGAACAAGGAATATGGTTCATATTTTCTGCGTAAAAATTACCGGAAATATGTGATCATCTCCATGATCTTTGGTTTTGTACTGATAGGAGCTGTTGTAGCCTATCCACTGATCAATGCCTATATCAATAAAGAGAGGCTGATCAGGGAAAAGGAAAAAGAGGTTGGTGTGAAATTCGAAAACCTTAAACAGGAAGAAGCACCACCACCGCCACCACCTCCTCCTCCTCCCGAGGCAATGGTTGAAAAAGTCAAATTTACGGCTCCTGTTGTTGTTGAAGATACAACGATTGAAGTAAGTATGGCTAACATGGACGATCTGAATAAAAAGGTTGCAGAAGCACCCACAGAAGATGTTGAAGTTGAAATGAAGGATGAAGGACCAAGGGTCATTGAAACACCTGTTCAGGCTGAAATTTTCACAGTTGTGGAAGAACAGCCGGGATATCCCGGCGGTGAAGAGGCCCGTATCGGATACCTGCAGCAAAACATCAAATATCCTGAAGAGGCCAAGGAATTGGGTATCCAGGGTAAAGTGTTCGTTACTTTTGTGGTTGAAGTTGATGGTACCATTAGCGATGTACGGGTACTCCGTGGTATCGGTGGCGGTTGCGACGAAGAGGCCATCCGCGTGGTGAGGTCGATGCCCAAGTGGGTACCCGGCAAGCAACGTGGTGTTCCGGTTCGTGTACAGTTTAACTTACCGATTAAGTTTACGTTGCAATAAAATAGTGACACGTAATGCGTGACGAAAAAAGGCGATCCCGGAAGGGATCGCCTTTTTATTTGGCTTCAAATGTCACACCGCCTCGACAATTTCCGGCCATTGGGCGGTGTGGGCGGAAGTTAAAACAACTGAATAACTTCGAACGCGGGCTACTTCTTTCCGAAGATTTTCCAGCCAACTGAAATCAGAAGCGCGTTGTTGGTCACGTTGAACTTCTGGTCATTTACATCGCTGATCAGTTGGCTCAGACCATATTTATACCGGATATCAAAGGTGAGGAATAACACATCAATCCCGGTTCCTCCCAGAACATACCAGTTTGCTGTATTGATATCGCTTGTGGTTAACTCGGAATTGGGACTGTCACTGATTTTTTTATTTATGGCAATCGACGCCTCCGGGCCCAGTTCAACCCGCCAGGTTATCGCTTTTGAATGGATGATTTTAAAACCAAGCATTAATGGAATATCCAGGCTCCCGACCGTTATTTTCTGTGACCAGGCAAGGGTCTTGGAAACAGACCCTTCAGAGGAGAAAACACCTCCACTCATGCAATAAAGCACTTCGGGAGCAAGGTATAGCCGTTTGCCAAGATGTGCATAAGCCCCAACGTGAAAACCGCTGTTGAATTCAGATTTTATTGTTTCCAGATCGGTTGAAAGTTTACTTCCGTTATAACCGATTTTTATACCCAGGGCGAACTGCCCATACGAAAAAACGGAGGCCGACAGGGCAAATGCAAGTATTAGAATTAACTTTTTCATAAGGTTAAGATTTGGTTATTTATTTTATTTGTGAGATGGCAAATATAATTATTGGCAGAGAATATCCGATGTTGAGGGGAGAAATATTACGAAAAAATATTTTATCTTTGTTGCAAACAGGAAAAATATCCCCCTGTAACCTTTTGTCAATGAATGAGTATAAGTGTATAAGAACAGTGGCAAATGCTGAGTAAGAAACTCAATGTACTGGTTATTGAAGATAATCCGGCAGATGCTGAGTTAAACATCCGTTTGCTCAGAACAGCAGGGTATGAGGTCTCCTATAAGCGGGTTGAAACTGCAGGAGAGATGAAATCTGCAGTTGAAAATGAGGTCTGGGACCTGATTCTTTCTGATTATTCGATGCCCCGGTTCAGTGTTCTTGCTGCACTTGAAATTTTTCATGACCAGGGTCCCGACATTCCCTTTATTGTTATTTCAGGTGCAATCGGGGAGGAAAAGGCCGTTCAGCTGATCAAGGCAGGAGTGCATGATTATTTACTTAAAGACCGCATGGCCAGGTTTATCTCCACCGTCGAAAGGGAACTGCGGGAAGCATACAATCGTCGCGAGCTGGTTAAAATGAGCAGTGCACTTGCAAACAGCGAGGCGCAATTTCAAAGTTACATCGACAATGCCCCTGATGGTGTTTTTCTAACCAATGAAACCGGGAAATACATTGAAGTGAATGAAGCGGCATGCCGGATCACAGGGTATTCAAAAGATGAACTTCTTTGCATGTCTATTTCAGACCTGCTGCCTCAGGAATCACAGGAAGATGGCCTCACCCATTTTGCTGAAGTTGTAATAAAAGGGACGTCAAAAGCAGATTTGCTATACAAACATAAAAACGGCACAGAACGATGGTGGACGGTCGAAGCCGTTAAACTGGATGAAAACCGGTT